>CANQBT010000001.1 GCA_947589405.1 uncultured Clostridia bacterium
TATGTGTTTATCAGCGTTACAGCAACCTTCTGCATCTACGCTCTTAATGTCACAACACGAATATATTACCATATTTTCGGCTTGATTGCAAGCCTTTTTTAAATAAATTTCGTAAATTATTAACTAAATTTTCAAATTATTATGCCTAATTTTTATGGCATTTTTTACAACAAGGGTAAAATTTTGCCTTTACAGGCACTTTTTATATCAATAATCCCACATTCTGCACAGCACAAGAGAATCATCTCTCTGGCTGTATACGAAGCCGCACTTGATATTTTTCTTCTTGTCATTGTACTCTATTTCCATAAGGTCCTGCTCCGTATCATATATCTTCTCCGTATAGTCGGCGCCCAATACGGCTATGACATCTTCCTTATTTTTGCAGTCGTGTATGCCGTTTACACATATATCGGCATACTCAAATTCTGCATTTATCCTGGTGATGCGGTTTTTCCTTTCGGTTATCTGACACTCCTCAAAGTTGTGTACCCCTTCTCCTTCGGGAAAACGGTCCGTTGCCTTATAGCTGCTCGTATCTATATCCGAAAAGCGGTCGCCTACAGCCATTTTGTCAAATGTGACGCCTGACAGATCCACAGACCTTACGCCGCAGCCTGCCATAAATAAAATAAGCGCTGCCAGGAGAAACACCCTTTTCATACTATCCCCTCCGTCTTTTTAACAAAGAAAGGGCAGATGCTATCCGCCCTTACGCATTAATCTTCTTCTCCCCTGTATTCTGCAAACATACCGTCAAACAGATACTTTTCAACTATCCTTGCGCAGTCCACAACACAGCCTCTACAGCTTCTGAGTCTGTCCGTAACTCCGTCTGTACCTCTTATTTCAGAACAGAGCATAGACTTGTTTTTCTCCTTGAACTCCTCTGCCATAGCCTTGCCAAGTGCAAAGGTCTCCAGCTTAGAGCCGGGATTTTCCATATTGCCATCGCTGTTCTTAAGTCCCGCCAGGAATATCATGGCACATACGCTGCCGCATATATTATACATTCCCGCTATTCCCAGTCCAAATCCTTCGCTTGCTCTGAAAGCCGTTCTTTCGTCCATACCCATCAGGTCGCAGTATGTACAGACAACCGCCTGACAACAATTATAACCGTTCTTATGCCGATCATATGCATCGTATACTCTACTTTTCATAGTTGCAGTCCTCCTATTCTATATAATAATCACCCTACAACCAGTATAACCCAAGTGGCTTTAAATTTCAACAAAAAAATAACTGCTGCACAAAAAATTTATGCAGCAGTACTTTGAAAAATTCAGGGAGAGGGGATTGCCCTTTTATTTCTCATTGTATAATATTATAGAATTTCAATTTTGTGATTAATTTCTGTGTTGCATAGCCTTTGTAATAAACTTGTCGTGTATTGCAAGAGCTGCTGCGTCTGCGTCCTTAGCGGAAACAAGTATTGATATTTTTATTTCGGAAGTAGAGATCATCTTAACATTGATGCCTGCGTCGTAAGTAGCTTCAAACATAGCTGCGGCAACGCCCGGATTGGTAGCCATGCCTGCGCCTACAACGGAAACCTTGGCTACATCGTCATTATAGCTTATTTCCTTAAAGCCAAGTCTGTCAGCATTGTTCTGGAGGACCTCCACAGCCTTCTTCATATCGCCCTTTGAAACCGTAAATGAAATATCCTTTGTAAGCTCACGGCCTATAGACTGTATAATAAGGTCTACGCTTATTTTTTCCTTTCCCAAAAGTGAAAATATCTTAAAGGCTGAGCCCGGCTGATCCTTTATGCCTACGACTGCTATCCTTGCTACATCTTTATCTACGGCTACGCCGTTTACAAGCATTTTTTCCAATTTAGATTCCTCCTTAACAACAGTACCTTCCGCATCTGTCATACTGCTTCTCACTACTAAATTAACATTGTATTTCTTGGCAAGCTCTACCGAACGATTGTGAAGCACCTTAGCGCCAAGACTTGCCAGCTCAAGCATTTCGTCATATGTTATTTCCTCAAGCTTTACGGCGTCCTTAACGATACGTGGATCGCAGGTATATACTCCGTCCACATCTGTATATATCTCGCAAAGGTCTGCGCCAAGCTTGGCTGCAAGAGCTACCGCTGAGGTGTCGGAGCCTCCTCTTCCCAGAGTTGTAATATCCAGATGCCTGTTTACGCCCTGGAAGCCTGTTATTATTACAATGTTCTTTTTAGCAAGCTCGTTGTTTATCCTTTCTGTGGATATTTCCTTTATCCTTGCATTGCTGTAATTGGACGTAGAATAGATATGGCATTGGAACGCATTAAGGGAAATAACGGGATACCCAAGCTTCTCAATAGCCATAGCCATAAGAGCTACCGACTGCTGTTCTCCTGTGGACAGAAGCATATCCATTTCTCTCCTGCTTGCATTAGGGTTTATTTCCATAGCCTTTTCTATAAGCTCATCTGTAGTATCGCCCTGTGCGCTCAGCACAACTACCACCTGATTGCCTTCCCTATAGCTGTCCGTTATAGTTTTGGCAACATGCTCGATCCTTTCGGCATTGGCAACAGATGAACCGCCGAATTTTTTAACTATTAACATAATATATATCTCCTTAGCCTTCCATTCTTATTGTATTGAGTATACCGTTTATGCCATCGCAGTTTAATAACTCCTCAAGCTTCATATCGATCTCTCTTTCGCTTGCTTTGTCTGTGACAAAGGCAAATTCATCATATGCGTTTTCAAGCTCCAGTATATTATCTGTGCCGAATACTCTCTTCACACAGGATATTGCCTTGTCCTTATTGCTGTATTCCACTCTCACAAGCTTACTTACGACAACGTCATCTATGTCCATAAGCTCTTGTTTATCCTCTGACCATTTTATGCCAAGATTGATATTTTTGTGCCTTACGGCGTCCACAATGTCGCTTACGACAGCGCTTGCCGTAGGCAGCTTGCCTGCGCCTCTGCCGTAAAACATAACGTCTCCCAGCATATTGCCCTTCAGAAGAATTGCGTTGAATACATCATTTACCATACTGAGAGGATTGCTGCCGGATACTACTCCGGGAGCAACTCTTGCCCATACTCTGCCGTTTTCAAATCCTGCCTTTCCCAAAAGCTTGATCTTGCCTCCAAGCTTTTGGGCATAGAGCATATCTGTTGTGGAAATATTGGTTATTCCCTCTGTATATATATCCTCATATCTTACTGTCTTTTCCGTAGCAAGAGAAGCAAGTATGGCTATTTTCCTACAGGCGTCATGTCCCTCCACATCGGCGGCGGGATTTCTCTCTGCATAGCCCTTTTCCTGAGCGTCCTTTAAAACCTCGTCATAATCTATGCCCTCAGTACCCATTTTGGTAAGCATATAGTTGGTGGTACCGTTGAGTATTCCCGTAACAGCTTCTATCTTGTCTGAAGTAATGCTTCTGTTTATAGGCCTTATTATAGGGATACCTCCGCCTACGCTTGCTTCAAAGAGAAAATTCACATTGTTATCCTTAGCTATCCTCATAAGCTCGGCGCCGTGAGCCGCCACAAGCTCCTTGTTTGAAGTACATACGCTCTTGCCGTTTAAAAGAGCGCTCTTTACAAAGGAATAGGCAGGGTCGACTCCTCCCATTACCTCTACGACAAGCTCTACCTCACTATCGTTTAGAATATCGTCGTAATTATGAGTAATTATCTCCTGCACAGGATCTCCGGGAAAATCCCTGAGATCAAGTACGTACTTGATATTTACAGGCTGTTCCGCCTTTGACTCAATAAGCTCTTTATTTGAGCGCATGACCTCTATGACCCCTGAGCCAACAGTACCGTAGCCTAAAACTGCTATTACCGCCATTGCTTTCACTCCCTAGCTATTATTTTAATAGTCTGAACGCCCTTTATTGAAGCTATCCTGCCTATAAGTGCGCTCAGCTGTTCCTTCATTTTGCTTGTTTCCATACTTATAGTGACGTTTGCCACATTGTTTATGGGGATAGTCTGATTGATAGTAAGTATGTTGGCTCCCCATTCCGCCATTACGTTGAGCACATTGCTCAAAAGACCTGCTTCGTCCATAAGGTTAAAGGCTATTATGGCAGTTCTTCCCTTTGCGCCTATACCCGGTTCCGAAATGTGATCCTTATATTTGTAATAGGCGCTGCGGCTTACGCCAACCATATCCGCAGCCTCCTGTACAGAGGAGGCAATATGCTGTTCCAGAAGTTTTTTTGCCTTTACGACCTTAATGCAGACATCAGGCAAAGCCCTTTTGTCCACAATGTAGTATTCCGAAAAATCGTCCATATCTGTTCACCCTCTGCATACAGTTGTATTCCATAGATGGAAATATATCATATATCTCATTAAAAATCAAGGGATTTTTTAAAAGTTTTTGTTAATGTTGAAGGGGCGTGTGTGAATAAAAAATGAACACGCAATATACTATTGGGAAAAATCTCAATAAAAAAGCTATTTATATTTATAACCTTTGGTGCTTACTTCCCTGTTTTTTGCATTTCCATAGACTAAGGGGGCTGTCGATATGACAACCCCCTATGCACAAAGCCTGTGCTGCACCCCATCATCTATATCACGGGCATAAAAGTTCCGCCCGAAATATAGCCATTTATTCCATTGCTATGCTAACTATGTTTTCAAAATCATTTACATCGACAACATCTGTTCTTTCTGAGCCGAAGCAATATATATGACCGTTATACTTGAAATAGTGTACGTCTTTATTATTGCTTTCGTCTATAGTTCCTATTCGCTTAAAGCCCTCGTCCATGTTGATGTCATAGGCATAGCTTCCGTTAAATGTAACCTCTCCCGATGCCATATCCTTAATGACAACAGGAAGTACGAACCTGTTTCTCTCTCTGTCAAATTCAAAGTAATCGGAATTTTCAAAAAGAGGAGTATCTATATTTTCCTTTCCCAGCTCCTCGCTGTACAATCTTCGGGCATTGTCCATACCCTCTATGCTGTATACGTTCATTTTCAATATACTTTCGCCATTGTCAATGGTTAGTATATGGCTTTCGTCATAGGGATATATAAGTATATTGCCTGTTGAAAGCTTAAGTATGCCCTGACCTTCTGGATTGACAGGATTTGAGCTGTCTATAAGATACATAGCCTGTCCTCTTTCGGCAGGTATGAGGAATATCTTGTTTTCCGTAAATATGGCAGAACGTATTGCAGCATTATTGGCTATCCTGTTTGCCTCGCCGCAAAGCTCCATATTGTTGTTGAGAATATATATATTTGTTATATTCTTATCCGTGCCCTTTTCCTTGTATTCCGTAGCAATGCTGAAATATCCTGAATTTTCATTCATAGAGTTTCTGTCCAGCACATAGCCCTTCACATTTCCTCCGCCTTTGGATACTATATTGCCTTCGGAAAGGGACATTCTATATATAAATGTATTTTCGGTATTTTCGCCTGAATCAAAGGCTGTATATCTGCTCTTGGCAACATATAGATTATTCTCGGAGAGATATACGTTGCTGCCGCCGCACAGATATGCCTTTACATTGGCAGCCGCAGACATATCGGCTATATTTAAGCTTGATATGAGCGTATAGTCGTTTGTGCCTGTTTCGGGGAAATACTGTATATTTTCAAAGCCAAGAGTATTTATCTGACCGCCCATAGCCGAATCCCTGTAGGAAGGCGGATAGAAATGGCCTTCTCTTTCATTGTCGAAAACCGAAAGCTGTGAAAGAATATATACGTAATCCCCATGCTTTACGGTATCTATAAGCGTTCCGTCTACATCAAATTCTCTTTCCTTTACTGCATTGGCTCTGTCGCCTATGTTATATACATATACTGCCGAACAGACGCCTTCTCTGTCATCGCTTTGGGTATCCTCCTCCGCCGTTTCTGCCGATGAGGCGGCTTCTGTAGAAGCTTCCGTAGTAGTTTCGGAAGAAACGGTTTCCGTTGGCTTCTGAGATGTATCTCCTCCGAACCTTCTTGTGCCTGCCGCAACAAGGATATTGTCCTGCAGATAGAGTCTTGATATGGTAAAGTCGTTTTCCATATCTATCTTATTTATTATTTTGTTTGACAGATGATCCGTTATATATATTACGTTATCTCTGCCAAAGTATATATATTTTTCATCATTTGCAATGAGTCCGCTTTTCTTGTCCGCAATAAGCTTGACAACGGCGTCCTCTTCAGAGCTCCTGCCTCCCACAACGGTGCCGACACGTCTTAAAAAGCCGTTACGGCCCAAAGTGTCCGTAAGCTCCTTCAGATTGCCTTCATTGGCAACATACGGAAGCTCCGTTACCTGTGCCTTAAGGCTGTTTATGAAATCGTCGCTTTCCTCCTGCGTGAACGCCTTTTTATCCCCCGATATTATAACAAGGTCATTATAATAATGTATTTCCTTGTCAAAGGCCTCCGCAAAAACATCAAGAGGTATATACATAGTATTTCTTCTTATAAAAATACTGTTGTTATACTCCAGATCTCTTTCCGAAGAGCTGCTTACAATATCGGCTTTTTTCCTATCCAGCACAAGAGCCTCGTTATTCAGCCTGATAGCGGCGCTGCCTGCACCTGCGTCATATGTTACGCTGGCGCCGTAAGCGGATTTAAAGAAGGAAAGAGGAACATATGCCACTTGGTTTTCAATAAGCGGTACAAAAGAAACATTGTTCTTATCTATGAGCATCTGTTTTTTATTAGCCATTATAACAGGGCTTTCCTTATACAGGACCACAGCTCTGTCAAGTCTGTCCTCAGCAGCTACCTCTCCCGATGTAGTGGGAGAAGATACCACATCGTTTTTCCCTCCAAAGACCTGAAGGAAAAGCACAAACGCCAATATAAGAAAATAAACCATAAGTATACCAAGAACCATTTTGTTCTTCATATCCTTCACCCTTTTATCAATAAATATATCCTGTAGGATTTGTATGAGCGCCGTTTATCCTGACCTCAAAATGTGAATGGACGCCTGTAGAATAACCGGTGGTGCCGGCTCCTGCAATGACCTGTCCTCTGGATACCTGCTGACCCACGCTTACCTTCAGTACATTGTTATGAGCATACAGCGTTGAGTATCCGCCACCATGATCTATTATTATACATTTGCCGTATCCGCCTCTCCAGCCTGCATATATCACAGTACCGCTTTCGGCTGCTATAACGTCTGTATTAAGCGTAGCCTTAAGATCAAGACCCGTATGGAATTCCTGCTTGCCGCTTATAGGGCTTCCTCTGTAGCCATAGCCTGAGTTAGGCGCATAGCCGTTATAGGCAGGAATAGGGTACTGATATTTCTTGCCGTCTGTATTATATACTCTGTTGCTGCTGGAGCCTCTTGATACCGAAGAGGAGCTTCCGCCTGAGCTAGAGGCTGCGGAAGCCGCAGCGGCAGCAGCGGCAGCCTGAGCCTGAGCCTTTTGTATAAGACTCTGTACATTGGCGTCCTGCTGCTGAAGTTCGGCTATCTGAGCCTGATATGTAGCGGCATTGGCGTCAAGTCTTTTGACAATAGCATTTTTTTCTGCTATTTTCTTATCCAACTCAGCCTGTTTTGTCTGCTGTTTAGCCTTTATATCCTCTATGGATTTTTTATCCTGCTCTATGCTCTTGACATTATCTCTTATTATCTGCTCGGCTCTTTCATATTCGGCAAGCATATTGCTGTCATACTCCATAAGCCTGTTGGTATACTCTACCCTCGTAAGGAAATCGCCGAAATCCTCTGCACTCAAGAGCACGTCCAGATAACCGTTGTTGCCATGCTCGTACATTACCCTTATTCTCTTTTTAAGAGTATCGTGCTGCTGCTCTCTTATGCGTGTAGCCTCTTCAAGCTCCTTCTGACTCTTTTCAAGACGTGCCTGCGTTTCGCTGAGCTGGGTATTGAGCTGCTGTATCTCCGCCTGTACCTGACTAAGCTCGGTATCCAGCTTATTTACCTCTGTCTGAGTAGTTTCCTTTTGCGCATTGGTAGTATTCAGATTCTGCTGAGCCTGATTTATCTGATTTTTAAAGGCTGAGCTTTTATTCTTAAGAGAGCTTATGCTCTCCCCATGAGCAAATGAGGCCGTGCAGAAAACAAAAGCCGTCAATACTGCAATTATTCTTTTATTCATATATTTCTCAACTCGATTCATATTATGTATATATTATTTTGTCATTTGCTTATACGTTAAGATGCTTTCTTATAGAGCTTATAGAGCCTACTGCGCCTATGAGCATACCTACAAGAAGAGATACGGGTATTATTACTATAAACAGATCTTCAGCTGTTCTCAGCTCTATAATGCTCCTGAGAGCCGAATATTGAGATGTAAAGAAGCCGTATAGCTTATAATAGCCAAAAAAGCACAATACAGAAGGTATTGCAGCTCCTATAAGACCGATAATAAGTCCCTCTATTATAAAGGGCCATCTTATGAACCAGTCTGTAGCGCCTACGTATTTCATAATGTTTATTTCATTCTTTCTTACATATACCGTAAGCTTTATTGTATTTGTAATAATGCCTATGGCAACTATACAGAGTATAGCTATGAGCACAACGGCGACCACCTTGAATATAGCGTCTATTGTAATAAGAGTTTCCGTGACCTGCTGAGCATGTCTTATGCTCTCTATTCCCTTGAATTCATAGTCTGCATCTCCGGGCTTTGACGCTGTATCAACAGTATTGACCTCCGTAACGGCCTCGCTCTTAATAGAAGGCGTAGGCTTTGCGTTGGCTGCCTGATCCACACCGGCAGGCGCCTGAGCGTCCTTGTTCACAACGGGTGCCGATGTTGTGGTCTGAGTTACTGCCTGTGAAACAGGCTGAGTCTGAGTTTCCGCATGGACCTCTTCTGCAAAGGGATCAAAGATCATTGCCGTTTTCTGTGCCTGAGTCGCAGGCTGAGTCGCTGCCTGTGTTGCTGCCTGTGAAGCAGGCTGTGTCGCTGCCTGTGTTACCGCCTGTGAAGCAGGCTGTGTTGCCGCCTGTGTTGTTGCCTCTGTTGTACGCTCAGTCTGTGCTCTCTCCAAAGCGCCCTTAGCTATAAGCTCCTGTTCGTAATCCCATTGAAGCTGCTCTATCTGCTTTATGAATTCCTTCTGATACCTTATGGCAGTCAGCTTAATATCAAGTGAACGGGGGAACGGGTTATCGTCCTCAAGTCCGTCTAAAAGCTCGCTGTCCCACATTGTCTTGGCAGACTCAAGAGCCTCGTCGGCTGACGTATATTCAACAACTGCCACATGGGGCATCTGCTTTATTCTTTCTTCAAGCTCCTGTACCTCTTCATCTGTAGGAAGATCTCCAAGATACACCGTAACGCCTATGTTGTTTTCTATCTGATCCAGTACGTTATTTACATTGGCAATAATGCAAAGGGATAATATGACCACAAATATACAGGCGCTTACTATGACTATTGAAGCAAGGCTCATGAGCCTGTTTTTGAAGATACCCCTGAAACCCTGATCAATAAAGTATTTCCAAGTCCGAAGTTTCATCGTTGTATCCACCACCTTCAACATCTCTTAATATAACGCCCTTGTTAATAGCCACAACACGCTTTTGCATTCTGTCGACAATGTCTTTGGCATGTGTGGATATAACGACTGTCGTTCCGTTTCTGTTTATCTCCTGAATAAGCTCCATTATCTCCCATGCGGTATCGGGATCCAGATTGCCCGTAGGCTCGTCTGCCAACAGTATAGGCGGTCTGTTTATTATAGCTCTGGCAAGAGCGACTCTCTGCTGTTCACCGCCTGAAAGCTGATTGGGATAAGCCTTTACCTTTTTGCTCAGACCTACCATAGCCAATATCTGAGGTACATTTCTCCTTATTATTCTGGGGCTCGTTTCGACTACCTGCATTGCAAAGGCAACATTTTCATAAACGGTCTTGGAGGGAAGGAGTCTGTAATCCTGGAATACAACTCCTATTTTTCTCCTCAGATAAGGTATCTGACGTCTTTTAAGAGTGGTTATGTTTTTACCGTCTACTATTATTTTACCGCTGGTCGCCTCAGTTTCCTTAAGCAAAAGCCTTATAAATGTAGATTTGCCTGAGCCTGAGGAGCCTACTACAAAAACAAACTCTCCCTTTCCTATATGCAGATTCATATCCCGCAGTCCCACAGCGCCGTTTTCGTATATTTTTGTGACATTCTCCATATCTATCATGTCATATACTTCCTTTCATCGCAGAAACAGAGCCGACAAATGCAGACGCTGTTCCCATTTGTTGTCAATATATAAAGTTTTCTCTGTAACTAAGATATTTGCTGACCATAAGCATTATCTTGAATATTATGGCATCGTCAAAGTTTCTCAGATCCAGTCCCGTCATCTTCTGAAGCTTGTCCAGTCTGTACACAAGAGTGTTCCTGTGTATATAGAGCTGACGTGAGGTCTCTGACACATTCAGATTGTTCTCAAAAAACTTATTTACGGTAATGAGCGTTTCGTCATCGAACTGTTCCATTGAAACGCCGTGAAGCACTTCGTTTACAAACATTTTACAAAGAGAACCGTCAAGCTGATATATAAGTCTGCCTATACCCAGCTGTTCATAATTCACAACGTTCTTGCTCTCTTCAAATATCTTGCCTACCTCAAGAGCAAGCTTTGCTTCCTTATAGGAAAGAGATACGTTCTTAAGGTCGTTTACGGCTGTGCCTATTGATACGTATACGCTTGTCATAGCCTCAGCGGTAAGTGTATCGTATATCGTCTTGGCAATAGCCTCTATTTCCTCCTTGCCGTCCTTTTCCTTAAGCTCTTTTACAAGTATTATGCTCTTTTCATTTACCGCTGTTACAAAATCCTTCTGCTTTGTGGGGAATATGCTCCTTACTATCTCCACTACATTAAGATCCTTGTCTATTTCCATTTCTATAAGGTATACTATACGCCTTACGGAATTTTCAATATGAAGCTTCTTGGCCCTTGAATATATATCCACAAGAAGAAGATTATCCAGCAAAAGATTTTTTATGAAATTATCTCTGTCATATCTTTCCTTATAGGCAACGAGAAGGTTCTGTATCTGGAAAGCAGTCATTTTGCCTATTCTGTATGTTTCCTCGTCATCGCCCTTTATCATTACTATATACTCGGCTGAGCCGTTGTCAAAGACCTTGAAGTACTGATAGCCCTGTACAAGCTGATTTTCAGCAGGACTTGCAATAAATATTTCGGCATTTTCAATTGAGGTATTGACCATAACATCTTCCGTAGTAGCCACTATCTTGCCTTCACGTTCCGCTACGGACAGTTCACGTCTTGTAATGTTCTTTAGTCCGTCGATAGTGCTTTGTAAAATCTGATTTGAAATCATTCCCCATATCCTCCTTTTTTAATAACGACTGTATATTATTTTTTTCATATAGATACATATACCTAATGATATTTTATAACAAAAGTACAAAAAAGAAAAGAGAAATTTATAAAAAAACAACAAAAAACTGTTAAATTTAATATTAATTTAATATTTTGTAAAGAAATTTTAATGTTATATGGGATACATTTGAGTAAAAATGTGGTATTATGTATATAGGAAAATATTGCAGTACTTAAAATCAGAAAATATATACAATAAAGGAGGATAATTATGGCCGGCAGCACAAAATCAAAGGTAGAGGTCGTAATAGGCGGTAAAATATACAAACTTGCAGGAGATGAAAACCCTGATTATATTCAGAATGTAGCCAGGTATCTGGACAATAAGCTCAATGATCTTAAGAGAGCCGCTGCTCCAAGCATAATATATGACGAAAGCTTTCCTATTATATTGGCGCTTAATATAGCAGACGATCTTTTTAAAGAAAGAGAAAACAAGGAGGTCGTTGTCACAGAGACAGGGGAGGATCTGAGCAGCAGACTGAGAGAGCTTACCGAAATAAAGAACCAGCTTGCCATAAGGACTAACGACTACAAGCTTCTTCTGGATCAGTTTGAGAGCAAAAGCAGCGAGGTAGACGGACTCAAGGCAGAGATAATAAGCAAGGACGACAAAATGGAAGCCCTTAACAAAAAGCTTGAGGACGCAAAGACGGCTCTTGAGGAAGCCAATAAAAAGATAGATGAAAAATCCGTATATATAACCAATCTGAACGCTAAAATATCAGACAAGAATCAGGAGCTGAACAGCCTTAGCAAAAAGCTTGCCGAGAAAAATTCGGCTCTTAACGATCTTAACAAGAAATCAGCTGACAGGAATATAAAGCTCAATACGGTAAATAAGGAAAGAGATGACCTTGCCATAAAGCTTAAATCCGCCAACAGCAGCATAAAGACTCTTGAAGGAAATGCCGTAAAGGCAGCTGAAGCAATTACTCAGCTTACAGCCCAAAGAGATGATTACAAAGCAAAATACGAGCTTCTGAACGAACAGTTTGAGGTATATAAGAAGAGCCTTGAGGTAAGCAATGAAACTCAGCTTAAGGCAGCCTTTGCCAAAATAAAGGCGGAAAACCTAGAGCTTATGAGAAAAGCGGAAGCATTGGAAGCTCAGCTCAGCAAGAAATAACATCAGCCGATTTAAAGACGCATACCTCCTAAACAGGCAGTATGCGGAACAGGTGATACTATGAAAAGACCCGAGATCCTGGCACCAACAAGCACAATGGAAAGCGTCATCGCAGCCATTAACGGCGGCTGCGATGCCATATATATAGGCGGCACCGGCTTTAATGCACGCCGCTATGCGGAAAACCCCTCTGACAGCGAGCTTAAGGATATTATCAATATCTGCCGTTTAAGAGGGGTTAAGGTGTTTATAACCCTTAATATACTTTATAAAGAAAAGGAGCTTCCCGCTGTGCTGGATATTGTAAGCAAGGTGTATTCTTGGGGCGCCTACGGACTTATTGTACAGGACATAGGAACGGCGGATATTATAAGAAAGCACTTTCCGCACATCAGACTGAGCGCTTCTACACAGATGACTGTATATAATAAGGAAGGGATCGCTGTTTTAAGAGAGCTTGGCTTTGACAGAGCGGTGCTGGCAAGAGAGCTTAGCCTTGATGAAATAAAGGAAATATGCAATAATAAGAAGGATATTGAAATAGAGATATTCGTACACGGTGCTCTTTGCGTATGCTGGAGCGGAAGATGCCTTATGTCAAGCATGATAGGAGGCAGAAGCGGAAACAGAGGAAGCTGCGCACAGCCCTGCCGTATGGAGTACAGTCTTTACAAAAACAAAAAGAGCATCAAAAAAGGCTTTCTGCTTTCTCCAAAGGATATTTCAGCCATACCGATATTAGACGAAATACTGCTCTCGGGAGCGGACAGCCTTAAAATAGAAGGCAGAATGAAAAATCCCGAATATGTATACAGGACCGTTTCGGCATACAGAAAATATGTGGATATGGCATGGGAAGGCAAGGGCTATGAGGCAGACAGCAGAGATATAGAAGAGCTTAACCAGGTATTCAGCAGAGGAGGCGCCTCCTCTCGGGGATATTACAAAAGCTTTTCCTCAGAAGAAATGATGAGCACCCTTTCGCCTAAAAACAGCGGTACAAAAATAGGACATGTGGTATCCTATAATAAGAAAAACAACACCTGTACAATAGAGCTTGACAAAGGCGTAGTACCCGGCGACGGCATAGAGATATGGTCTAAGCCTCATTGGGGCACAGGCATAAACAAAAGAGCGGGTAAAGGCGAAAGGATAACGGTGACTGCCGAAAAAAGCAGTATCTCGCCAAACGACCCTGTGTATAAGACCTACGACAAGGAGCTTACAGACAGACTCAGGCTTAACTGCCAAAAGCTTACCGCTCAAAGAAGTATAGACGTATATGTACAAGCACAGCCCGAAAAGCCTCTTATACTAAGGGCAGAGGGCATAACTGTCACAGGTCCCGAAGGTCAGATACCCCAGAACAGTCCCATGACTGAGGAAATGATAATAGGACGCATTAAGAAAACAGGAGATACTCCCTTTAAATTTAATGTAAAGGCGGATACGGGAAACGTATATTTTCCGGTATCGGCTCTTAACAATGCCAGAAGAGAGCTTTGCAGAAGGCTTGAGGAAAAAATAAGCTCGGAAGGACTCAGAGAAAGTATATGTGTCAGCTGTCCGCCGCCTTCTCCCATAAAGGCAGACAAAACAGTCATAACGGCTCTCGTAAGGACAAATGAGCAGTTCAACGCCTGTGTCGATGCAGGAGTCAAAAGGATATACAGCGAAATTTTCAATGAACATTTCATTGAACGATGCCATGAAAAGGATATAGAATTATATTATGCCCTGCCCTTTATAGCAAGGGAAAAGACATATCAACAGTATATTGACAGCCTTGAAAACACAGACTGCGACGGTTATCTTATAAGAAGTCTTGTAAAAATAAACACAGGCAAAAAGATCATTGCCGACCATACCCTTAATATATTCAACTCACAGTCAATGAAAACGATAAGAAGGGTATTGGATACGCCCTTTATAACTCTTTCAACAGAGCTGAATTCATATGAGCTGTATGAAATAGCAGACTGCAACAGCGAAATGATCGTATATGGCAGACTGCCTCTTATGACCACTCACCAATGCCCCATAGGGCTTTACGAGGGTCACAAGGGCAGCGGAAGATACTGCTCATTAAGACACAAAAAAGCCGATTATTATATTAAAGACAGGAAAAACGCAGAGTTCCCCATAATAAGGGACTGTAACGAATGTCTTGCCTTTATACTCAATTCCGCACCTGTCTATTCTATAAACAAAAAGGAGATCCTCCATATCGGAGTAGGCTATATGCGTATGGAATTTACGACAGAGGACTATGACACAACATACGATATTGCAAAAGAGCATATAAAAATCGCAAAGGGAGAGCCGCCTTCCCTTTCGCCTAAAAATACCACAGGCGGACATTTCAGCAGAGGAGTGATGTAGCTGTGACAGATGTTTATATTATAATTGCAAAGTACCTTTTTATGATATATATAGCTGTATTTGTATTCAACGGCTTTATGATAAATCTTGCAAAGCAGGATATGGCAAAATACAATATAATAGCCGGACTCTCAGCTCAGAGGGTATGTATTGCCCTTTTCCACATTACCGCCTCCGTAATACTTATTGCAAATTCATTGGAGTACGACATACAGCCTGTTGTAATATACTGTGTGATAGGCTTTGTGATAACTGTGGGCGGAAACGCCCTTACAAGAGCCATATATCCCGAAGGCAGTCATATGCTCTATAACTGTGTGTTTTTCCTTATGGACTTAGGACTTGTAATGCTTTACAGACTTAACACAGACCTGGCTGAAAAACAGCTTATATGGAACAGCATAGGTATTATAGCTATGCTTGTGCTGCCTAAGATACTGGAGGTCACTCCTCGTCTTGACCGCTTTAAAAGACTTTATATAATACTTGCATTCATACTTCTGGCGGCAACGCTTATATTCGGCAAGGACGAAGGAGGAGCTACAAACTGGATAAGCATAGGTCCCATAGGCTTTCAGCCTTCAGAGCTTATAAAGGTGCTTTTCGTATTCTATCTGGCGGCTGCCCTTGACAAAAAGCCAAGCTTTAAAGAGCTTATAGTACCTGCTATCGTCAGCGGAGCCATAGTACTCTGTCTTGTAGCCCAGACCGATCTCGGTTCGGCGCTTATATTCTATATGACATTCCTTATAATGGTATTTGTTGCTACCTGCAACTATTTCTACTTTATTTTGGGCATAGGCGCCATATCTCTTGCATCGGTAATAGCCTACAACCTCTTCTCTCATATACAGATAAGAGTAGAGGCATGGCAGAATCCCTGGCTTGATGTAAACGACAAGGGCTATCAGATAGCCCAGTCCCTTTTTGCCATATGCACATGGGGCATAACAGGAATAGGCTTTACAAGAGGATATGCCGACAGTATACCTGTAGTGGAGAGAGATTTTATATTTGCGGCAATATGCGAAGAATTCGGCGTAATATTTGCAGCAGGTCTTATAATGGTATTTATATTGATATTCCTGGAGGGCGCAAGAGGAGCTCTTGAAAACAGAAACAGCTTCCTTACTCTTCTCTGCACAGGCTTTACGGCGCTTTTCGCATTCCAGGCGTTCCTTATAATAGGCGGCGTAATAAAGATGATACCCCTTACAGGCGTTACTCTGCCCTTTGTAAGCTATGGCGGTACATCAATAGTTATAAGCTATGTTATAATAGCGGCAATGCAATGGATAATAATGCGCAATGAGGCATATGCTCACGACAAGCCCATTGAAGAAGTAGATACAAGAGTACGTCACGCTCAGACAAGGCGAGCACTTGAAAGACCGTCACGCAGAACGGCTGCGGACTCCGATGCAATAAAGGAGAGAACTCCTGTCAGAAAGCAGCCTGTTCAAACGCAAAAGCAGTCCGAGAGCAGCCGCAGGCAGACAAGCCGCAATACCCAAAAGACCGCAGTAAGCAGAAACACGACCCAAAGACCTGCAAGGCATAAGACTGCGCAAAGCTCTGCAAAGGAAAGGGGGAGCAGAAAATGAAAAGCGCCATTAAAAAAATATTCTGGCTTTACCTTATAATATTTCTTCTGCTCATAGGCTATCTTCTCAAGCTATGTCTTTACGATTCCCATTCCTTTGTGGCAAATCCCTATAACAAAAGGCTTTCCCAAAGCGAGGAGGGAATAAAAAGAGGATCTATATACGACGCCAACGGCGATGTCATTGCAGAGGACGTGCTTCAAGAGGACGGAACATACAAAAGAGTATATACAAATGCCGAAAGCTATGCTCATACCGTAGGCTATACCGTAAAGGGCAAGGCAGGCGTTGAATCCAAATACAACTTTATGCTTACATCTGTAAGCTTTGAGCTGGCTCAGAGGATAGCAAGCCTGTGGGGTACCGAAATAGAAGGCAATTCCCTTGTGCTTACCCTTGACGACAGACTTCAGCAAATAGCGGCAAAGGAGCTGGCGGGACAGAAGGGCGCCATAGTGGCTATGGAGCCTTCTACAGGCAAGATACTTTGTATGGTATCGACTCCCTCCTTCGACAGTAATTCCGTAGATGAAAACTGGGAAGAGCTGAATTCCGATGAGGACAATTCACCTCTTCTGAACAGAGCAACACAGGGACTTTATCCTCCCGGCTCAACATTCAAGATAGTAACTGCCGCCTCCGCAATAGCAAACGGACAAACGGATATGCAATATAAATGTACGGGTGCCGAAAAATTTGCTCACAGCGTGATACATTGCTACAATGAGCAGGCTCATGGAAATATGGATCTGACATCTGCCTTTGCCGAAAGCTGCAATACCTATTTCGGCACTTTGGGAGTGCAGCTTGGAGCGGAAAAGCTTATAGAAACGGCTGACAGCTTTAATTTCAACAAGGACATAAATCTTGCCCTTGAGTACAGCAAATCCACATTTCCCATGACGGCAGACGCCGATGTGAACGAAATTGTGGAAACGGCATTCGGTCAGGGCAGAACACTTGTATCTCCGCTTTTTATGGCAATGATAACATCGGCTGTAGCCAACAACGGTATGATGATGCAGCCCTATGTTGTAGACCATGCCCTTACTCCCGGCGGAGGTGTGCGCAACAGGACACTTCCCGCAAAGCTCAGTCAGATAATGAGTCCTTCAACGGCATATGCCCTTAAGGATCTTATGTGCCAGGTGGTAAACAGCGGGACCGCAAGAAACGCCGCCTTTAGCACAAGCTATGAAACTACGGAAACTCTTGCCTCAGGCTCTTCCGTCATATCTACCGAAAGCGATGATGTCCAGGTAGCAGGAAAAACAGGCACCGCAGAAAATCCTCACGGCGACGACCACGCATGGTTTGTGGCATTTGCGCCTGCCGATGATCCCGAAATAGCCGTAGCCGTGCTTTTGGAAAACGCCGGCAAGGGAAGCAACGCCATACCTGCCGCAAGGAAAATAATGCAGGAATATATACAGAATATAAATTGATACAGACCTTTATAATTCAATAATAAAAAAAAAGGCTGCCGCAAATGTTTAATAAACATCTGCGTGCAGCCCTTTATATTATGCTGTGCAAATTATTCTGCTTCTGTAGTTGTTTCTGTAGCTTCTTCGTCAGCTTCTGTTGTTTCCTCAGCTGCTTCTGTAGCTTCTTCATCAGCTTCGGTCACATTCTCTGTAGCTTCCTCAGTAACGGCTTCAGTCGTTGCCTCAGCAGTAGTTTCCTCTGTCTTTGCGGCGTTTACGGTAACAGTTCTTGTTGCTGCGTCCCACTCTACCTCAAAGCCAAAGTATTCTGAAAGGAATCTGACGGGAACCATAGTTCTGCTGTTTATGATAGTTGCAGGAGTGTCAATGTCTACAGTATATTCTGTATCTCCGTCGTTATAAACAAGCTTAGGCTCGCCTATAGTCATGGAAGCTGTAAGACCGTCCTTTTCCATAACAACTGTCTTTGTATCTGCCTTCCAGTCAACGTCACAGCCAAGAGCCTCTGCAATTACTCTGAAAGGTACCATAGTTCTGTCGTTTACTATAACGGCAGGCTGGTCGCTCTCTACAGCGGCGCCTGATACTATAACTGTAACGGCTGAACCTGATGCTACGGGAGCTGCTGCAACAAGAGCAGGAGCATCTGCTTCTCCGTCACCTGCTGCATGAACAGGTACCATTATTGCTGCCATTGTCATTGCCATAGCAAGTAACATACATAATTTCTTTTTCATTTTTGTTTCCTCCAATTTATAAAATTTATGACCTGCCATAAAGGCAGGCAAACACAAAGGATGGGCATAATACCCATCCTTAGGTACACGATCTTATAACTGCATAAGCGTTTTTCTTACGATTTCGCTTACCAGCTTGTTGTCGGCACGGCCTTTGGTCTTGGCTGAAACAGCGCCCATGACCTTGCCCATATCCCTTACGGAACTTGCGCCTGTTTTGTTGATAGCTTCATTAACTATTTCAATTATGGACTCCTCAGATAACTGCTCGGGAAGGTAAGCCTTGAGAAGCTCCAGCTTTTTATTGGCAACGTCTATCAGATCCTGACGCTCTGCTTTTTCAAAATCGGGCATAACATCGTTAAGCTTCTTTATTTCCTTTGTAATAACGCCTAACACGCCTTCGTCGTCAAGATTGTCGATATGGTTGTCCTTTTCTATCTGTAATACGCCGGCACGGACTATCTGGACTATTTCCTTTTTGACGGTGTCCTTTTCCTTCATTGCCTGCTTGAGATCATTAAAAAGCTGTTCCTTTAATAACATAAACTATCACTATCCTTTGTGTAAATTAATTAGTTGTACTTACGCTTTCTTGCAGCCTCAGACTTCTTCTTACGCTTTACACTAGGCTTATCATAGTGCTCTCTTTTCCTTACCTCGCCCATGATACCTGCCTTAGCACAGTTTCTCTTGAAGCGACGAAGAGCGCTATCCAATGATTCGTTTTCTTTTACTCTAACTTCAGACATGTTTCTCCCCTCCCTCCGGTTACTCGATCCTAAGCCTGAACATAGTTGCTCTATTTTCAGACACTACAAAATTATACACAATTTTTTAACGCTAGTCAACCTTAAAATAGAAAAATTTTAAATTTTTATTAAGTTTTTCATAAAAAAATACTCCTGTCATCAGTCCGCACTATGCTTTTGCATATGGTTTGTGACGAATTTTGACTTATAATATTGACAAAAAAGCCGGTATTGAATACAATTATTCTATCATGCATATCAGAAAATAAGGAAGGTAGAGCATTATGACACTTAAGGAACTGGAAATAGGAAGATCAGCCGTTATTACCGCCGTAGGCGGAGAAGGCTCTCTGCGCCAGCATTTTCTGGACATGGGAGTAATACCGGGAGCCAAAGTAACGCTTATAAAATATGCGCCTATGGGCGACCCTATGGAGCTTATGATACACGGTTACGAGCTGACTCTGCGTATTGCAGACGCAGAAAAAATAGAAATAGATACCTCTGTACCAAAGTCTGCAAATGAAGGGGAAAGCAAAAAGCTCCCCAATACGAAAAGACCTCATCCCGGCTTAGGCGAAAGCGGTAAATACCAGGTGAAGGAAACGGAAAATCCCCTGCCTGAGGGAACATTGCTTACATTTGCTCTTGCAGGCAATCAGAACTGCGGAAAGACCACCCTTTTTAACCAGCTTACAGGCTCCAATCAGCATGTAGGCAACTTTCCCGGCGTTACCGTAGACAGGAAAAGCGGCGTTATAAGAGGACATTCCAATACTCTTGTGACAGATCTGCCCGGCATATATTCCCTTTCTCCCTACAGCAGCGAGGAAATAGTTTCACGTCAGTTTATACTTGACGAAAAGCCAAAGGGCATCATAAATATAGTAGACGCTACAAATATAGAGAGGAACCTTTACCTTACAATGCAGCTTATGGAGCTTGACATACCTATGGTGCTGGCTCTCAATATGATGGACGAGGTAAGAGGAAACGGCGGTTCCATAAGGATAAACGACATGGAAGCCATGCTTGGCATACCTGTTGTGCCCATAGCCGCCAATAAGAACGAGGGCGTAGACGAACTTGTAAAGCACGCTTTGCACGTTGCCAAATATCAGGAAAGCTCTGTTATAAAGGATTTCTGCGATAAGGACGACAACGGCGGCGCCGTACATAGATGTATACACGGTATAATGCACCTTATAGAGGATCACGCAAAGGCTGCACACATTCCCGTAAGATTTGCTGCCAATAAGCTTATTGAGGGAGATGAAAGAGTACTGGAGGCTCTTGAGCTTTCAGACAAGGAAAAGCAGTTTGTAGAGGATATAATTGCACAGATGGAGGAGGAGAGAGGTCTTGACAGAGCGGCAGCCATTGCCGATATGCGTTTTGCATTTATAAAAAAGGTGTGCGACAATACCGTTATAAAGCCAAGAGAAAGCAAGGAGCACGAAAGGAGCCGCAAAGCCGACAGGATACTTACAGGCAAATATACGGCTATACCTGCCTTTGCAGGCATAATGGCGCTTGTGTTCTGGCTTACGTTCAACGTAATAGGAGCATGGCTTCAAGGAATTCTTGAAAATATAATAGGCAAATTATCCGATATTACAGACGGAATACTTGTAGCTGCAAATGTAAACGATGTACTCCGTTCTCTCGTTATAGATGGTATATTCAACGGCGTAGGCAGCGTACTCAGCTTTATTCCCATAATAGTGACGCTGTTCTTTTTCCTGTCCCTTCTGGAGGACAGCGGATATATGGCAAGAGTTGCCTTTGTAATGGACAAGCTTCTGAGAAAGATAGGTCTTTCGGGCAGAAGTATAGTGCCTATGCTTATAGGCTTCGGCTGTACGGTACCGGGAGTTATGGCAAGCCGTACTCTGCCCTCCGAGAGGGACAGAAAAATGACCATAATGCTCACACCCTTTATGAGCTGTACTGCCAAGCTTCCCATATACGGCTTTTTCACGGCGGCATTTTTCCCGAAATACGGCGGTCTTATAATGGTGTGTCTGTATTTTATAGGAATATTTGTAGGCATACTTGCAGCCCTTACTCTTAAAGGCACTCTTTTCAAGGGAGAAGCCGTTCCCTTTGTTATGGAGCTGCCTAACTATCGTATGCCCGGCGCCAAGAATGTTGCTCACCTTCTTTGGGACAAGGCAAAGGATTTCCTTCAAAAGGCGTTTACCGTAATATTCATAGCTACCATAATAGTATGGTTCCTTCAGACCTTCGATTTCAGATTAAATGTCGTAAGCGGTTCTCAGGACAGTATACTTGCAGTTATTTCAGGTATTATAGCGCCTATATTCAAGCCTTTGGGCTTTGGTGACTGGAGAGTTTCCACTTCTCTTATAGCAGGCTTTATAGCTAAGGAAAGCGTTGTTTCCACACTTTCTGTGCTCTTCGGCTCTACGGAGGGACTTCTGGCGCTTATATCTCCCGTATCGGCTTTTGCCCTTCTGGTGTTCTGCCTGCTCTATACTCCGTGTATTGCAGCGGTTGCATCAGTCAAAAGAGAGCTTGGCGGAAAATGGGCGGCAGCCATTGTTTTGGAGCAATGTACTATTGCGTGGATATGCGCTTTTATAGCTAAAATAGCTGTAGGATTTTTTATATAAAATTTTCTTATATATCCCTAAAGCTCATAATAAATATCTCAATGTAATAGCAGTATTTTCTTGACATTTTTCCGTAAATAGGGAATAATAAAATATAGGAGAATATGGGAGGTATTTTATGAGAGAAAGGATAAAGGAATTTATAAGAAAAATATTCCACATAAGAGAGATGGAGACCTCTCTTAAAACTGAGCTTTTGGCAGGAGTGACAAATTATTTTACAATAATATATGCCGTAATGCTTGTGCCTGAAATACTCATTGGCGCATTTCCGGGAGCCGTTGACGCTCATGGCGAGCTTGTGAAGGACGCTGTGATAGCGGGAAACTTTACGGCTGCCGAAATGCTTGTGGCGCTGACTGCCGTAGCCTTTGCGGTATCGGGCTTTGCGTCAATATTTATGGGCGTTGTTACCAATATGCCCTTTGTGCAGGGTCCCAGCATAGCCATAGGCACATTCGTTACCTATACGATATGCAAGGGCTTTGGATATACCTATAATCAGGCTCTTGCAATAGTGTTTGTTTCCGGCTTGCTTTTCTTTGTGCTTTCGGCTACGGGTGCAGAGGAGAAAATACACAAGATAGTCCCTCATAATATAAAGTGTGCCGTAAGCGCAGGCATAGGCTTTTTCATAGCCTTTACGGGAATTGAGAAAGCTCATATAATAGACTATACGGAAGAAGGCGTGCGTTTTTTCAGCTTCAATATGGCTGACAAGGACAACCTGAGCGCCATGCTTGCCATAGCCATAGTCATATTCATAGTGATACTTATCAAAAAGCATGTACACGGCGCCATATTCATAGGCAAAATGGTCTGCATAGCCCTTGCTTTTCCTCTTGGTCTTATAAATGCGCTGGGACACGGCAGCTTTGGCTACAGCATACCTATAACAAGCCTTGCGTTCAAGCTGGATTTCAGGTTATTGCTGGATATGTCATCGCCATGGGATATAAGCAAGAGTATCGTAACGGTGATCATAATAGTATTTGCCATATGCATTATGGATATATTTGAAACAATGACTCTGCTCATAGCTATGGGTAATTATTCAGGCATTACATTTGAAAAGATAAAGGATAAGAAACAGCTCCCCAGAATACTTGAGGTAGACGCCATTACAACCTCCGCAGGAGCCTTGATGGGCTCTACAAGCGTATCCACATATGTAGAATCCTCTACAGGAGTTATAGAAGGAGGACGTACCGGACTTACGTCTGTGATCACAGGTCTGTTTTTCCTGCTGTCCATATCCTTTACACCTCTTATGAAGGTGGTGCCCTCAGCCGCTACGGCTACAACGCTTATTGTTGCAGGCGTTATGATGATGGGCGTTCTTAAGAATATTAATTTTGACGATATAGCCGAAGCTGTGCCGGCATTCTTCACCATGATGCTTATGCCGATAACAGGCAGTCTGCTCATAGGCATAGGCTTCGGAGTCATAACCTATGTGCTCATACATGCTTTTATGGGATATAATACAAAAATAAACGCTGCCCTTGTGGCTCTCGGTATACTTATGTTTATTACGCTTATGTTTATACCGAGATGATCGGCTTTGTGGAGTAGTTATTGGCTTTTGCAAAGCAAAAGTGCCGGGACGCCTTATGTTTATGCTCCTCAAATGAAAAACCGATATTTATCACTAGATACGCATACGAAAGCCGTCCCTTAGCCTTTTAAGGCGTAAGGGAAGGTGTCCGCCCAATCATTTCTTTACAATAACATTACATTTGCATTGGGCGGACGGAAGGGTCGACCTTCCCCATAACTTAATCACCAACCCCACAAATCAAAAGAAGCTATCACAGGTCTTATGCGACAGCTTCTTTTTTTATATTATCATTTTTTCTTTCCAAGATAAAGCTCCTTGACATGTTCATTTGCCAGAAGCTCGGGACCTGTGCCCTCAAGACCGATACTGCCTGTTTCCATAACATAGCCGTAATGGGCTATTTTAAGAGCCGCATTTGCATTCTGCTCAATAAGGAGAACGGTCATGTTCTGCTCTTGGTTTACCTTTTGTATTATCCTGAAAATATCCTTTACCACAAGAGGAGCAAGACCAAGACTGGGTTCGTCCATCATAAGCACCTTTGGCTTGCTCATAAGAGCACGACCTACGGCAAGCATCTGCTGTTCACCGCCTGAGAGAGTGCCGCTGAGCTGCTTTGATCTTTCCTTAAGTATAGGAAACATCTCATGTACAAAATCTATGTCCTTCTTGAAGTTTTCCTTGTCCTTACGGAGATAAGCGCCTATCATAAGGTTCTCATCTACGGTCATATCCGCAAATACATGTCTGCCTTCGGGAACAAGGGTTATACCCATTTTTACAATATCCTTTGTGTTAAGTCCTATAAGCTCCTTGCCGTCATAGGTAATAGAGCCTGATACGGGACTTACAAGGCCTGTTATCGTGCGAAGAGTAGTGCTCTTGCCTGCGCCGTTGGCGCCTACAAGTGTTATTATTTTTCCTTCCTCCACATTCATGGATATGCCGTTAAGGGCGGTTATACCGCCGTATTTTACAACCAGATCTTTTATCTCAAGCATCAGTTGATCTCCTCCTCTCCAAGATAAGCCTTTATAACAGCAGGGTTATTCTGTATCTCAAAGGGAATACCTCTGGCTATGGTCCTACCGTATTCCAGTACCTGTATTTTGTCCGAAATATCCATAACAAGCTGCATATGATGCTCAATAAGTATTATAGTGAGGTGGAATTTATCTCTTATTTCTCTTATAAATTCTGTCAGATCAACGCTTTCCTTAGGATTCATACCGGCAGCAGGCTCGTCAAGAAGGAGTATCTTAGGTCTTGTAGCCAAAGCTCTTGCTATTTCAAGACGTCTTTGCAGTCCGTAGGGAAGGCTTGAGGCAATGTCGTCTTTATGCTCTATAAGTCCTGTTTCCTCAAGAAAAGAGCACGCAAATTCTTTCATTTTCTTTTCCTCCTTCATAGCGTAAGGCATATGGAGTACCGATGAAAAGAAATCCGTTTTTACGTTAAGATGAGTGGCTATAAGTACGTTTTCAAGTACCGTAAGGTCCTTGAAAAGACGTATATTCTGGAAGGTTCTGGCAATACCCATCTTAGCTATCTGATCCGGGCGTTTTCCGTTTATCTTTATACCGTCGAATATAATATCTCCCTCTGTAGGAGCATACACGCCTGTAATAAGGTTGAAGGCAGTAGTTTTGCCTGCGCCGTTAGGGCCTATTATGGCAACTATCTCACCGTCGTTTACAGTCAGGTTGAGAAGATTTACCGCTACAAGACCGCCAAAGCGTATTGTTACGTCCTTTGTTTCAAGTAATGCTGACATTATTCAGACACCTCCTTTTTAGGAGATCTGTGGAATATAGAGCCTATGAGCTTAAAGAATCCACCTATGCCTTCCCATGAAAGCTCCTTGTTGCCGAATATACCCTTACGCCAGAGTATTATGACGAGCATAAGGAGCGCTGAGAATACAACCATTCTCATACCGCCTATGCCTGGATAACCTAAAGCGGGGATAGGTTCGTCTAAGAATCTCAGCTTCTCAAGGGCTATCCTGACTATGAATGCGCCTGCAATAGAGCCTGATACCGAGCCTTGACCGCCTAATACTACCATAAGCAGTATCTCATAGGCTACTGTGAATTTGAACTGGTCGGGACCTATGGCGCCTACAAGAGAAGCAAGCATACCGCCGCCTATACCTGCCATAAATCCGCTCAATACAAAGGCAAGCATTTTATGCTTAAAAAGGTTTATACCCATAGCCTGAGCTGCCACCTCATCTTCCCTTATGGCAAGAAGGGCTCTGCCGTATGTGGTACGCATCATGGCAAGGGTGAATATAACTATTACCGCAAGTATGAGAAGAGATACCCACATATTGATGTGAGAAGGTATTCTATTTATACCTGTGGGACCATTGGTAACGCCCTGCATATTTGTAATGCATATCCTTATTATTTCCGAAAATCCCAAAGTGGCTATAGCCAAATAGTCGCCTCTGAGCCTGAGCACAGGGAAGCCTATAAGAAAGGCAAATACCGCCGCCGCAACTCCTCCCAGTATGAGCGCAACAGGAAAAGGCGCTGACAGGTTTGCCATAAAGTCGGAAATAGGTATTATTTTGTATATTGAAACCTTGTCTGCCGTAGATACTGTAAATATAGCCGTAACATATGCGCCTATTGCCATAAAGCCAGGCTGACCAAGTGAAAAAAGACCTGTGAAGCCGTTTACCATATTCATTGAAAGGGCGCATATAGCGTAAATACAGCAGGTATTGAAAATTCTTTTGTTATAGGGATTGAAGCTTGCATTTGCCCAGAACATAAAGCCTATAAGGGCAGCAATGGCAACTATATCCAGTATAATATGTACCTTTTTCTTGTCCATAGTGCTGCACCTCCTCAGACCTTCTCGGCGATCTTTTCGCCTATAAGACCGTTAGGTCTGAACAGCAGTATACCTATGAGAAGTACAAATGAGAATATGTCCTTATATGCTGAGATCTCAGGGAAGAAGGCAACTGCCATTACCTCTATGAAGCCTAAAAGGAGACCGCCTATAACGGCGCCCTTTACATTGCCTATACCGCCTATTACCGCTGCTATAAAGCACTTAAGACCCGGCATAACGCCTACAAGAGGTGAGATCTGAGGATATTTCAGTCCCCAGAGTATAGCGCCTACTGCGGCGATAGCTGAGCCTATGGCAAATGTAAATGAAATAGTGCCGTTTACATTTATACCCATAAGCTTGGCAGTATCCAGATCCTTTGAAATAGCTCTCATTGCCATACCGCTTTTTGTCTTGTTTATAAGGAAAAGCAGTATGCACACGAATATTATCGTTATAACGGGAACTGCTACGGCAAGTCTTTGCAGTCTTACAGAGCCTATCTGCATCATATCAACAAAAAATGGTATCTGTGGAAAAGTCTTTGGCTTGGCTGTAAATATGACCGTTGCCAAGTTTTCAAGAAAATATGAAGCGCCTATCGCTGAAATAAGCATTGATATTTTAGGCGCATTCTGACGCCTTAAGGTACTGTATGCCACCTTTTCAAGTCCCATACCCAGTACCGCCGTTGCAACTATGACCGCCGCAAAGCTCAAGGGCCACAGTCTGAAATCCTTTGCCACAAAGAAAAAGGCAAAGTACATACCCATCATGAATATATCGCAATGAGCGAAATTTATAAGCCTGAGTATACCATAAACCATAGTATAACCAACGGCTACAAGAGCAAACAAGCTGCCCAGCAGCAGTCCGTTGCAAAGCTGCTGCAATAGATCTGACCATGCCATATCGGTCACCAACCTTTCGTCTGATATTATGAAATACAGTTATTTCAAAATCACCTTCCATTTGCCGAATTTTGAAATGACTATATACTCAAAAATTCGGGGTGCTTTTATTCAGCACCCCGAAATATTGTAGGGTCAAAATTTACTGAACAGTAACCTGATCTGCAAATACGAACTTACCGTTTTCAACCTTCTTGATAACGGCAGCCTTAGTAGGATTACCGTTTTCATCGAACTTAACGGGACCTGTAACGCCTGTAAAGTCGCTTGCTGCAAGAGCGTCTCTTATAGCAACGGGATCGGTCGTGCCTGCTGCTTCGATAGCGTCGCATACAAGATTATAAGCATCGTATGCAAGAGCAGTAACGCCTGCAGGGTCCTTGCCGCCGTTAGCATCTCTGTACTTCTGAACAAATTCCTTAGTTAAAGGAGTAAGCTCTGCGTCGGGATCGAAAAATGCTGAGAACTCAACGCCCTCGCTTTCTGCGCCTGCTACGTCAAGGAATTCCTGTACCTCATAGGTATCGCCGCCAAGTAAAGGAACAGTTACGCCGTTCTGCTTAGCCTGCTTGATAAACATAGCGGCTTCCGTAAAGTTACCGGGAACAAAGAATATATCGGGGTTATTAGCCTTTAAGCTTGTGATCTGAGCATTGAAGTCCTGATCGCCTGTCTGATAAGCTGCCTCGTATACAGTACCGCCCAGCTTCTCAAATTCAGCCTTGAAGTACTGAGCAAGACCTACAGAATAGTCATTGCCCTGCTCTGTAGTAACGGCAGCAGTCTTTGCGCCTAACTTGTTGTATGCATAGTTAGCCATTACCTGTCCCTGATATGGGTCGATGAAGCAAACTCTAAAGTAGTTGTCATTGCCTTCGGTAACGGCAGGATTGGTACAGCTAATACCGACTGCGGCAACATTGCCGTTTCTTACTACATCATATGCGCCAAGAGAAGGTGTAGATGAGTAAGAACCAAGAATAACAGATACTTCGTCCTGCTCTATAAGCTTTGTTGCAGCATTTGCAGCCTCTACCTTGTCAGACTTGTTATCAGCCTTTACAAGCTCTACCGTAACGTCCTTGCCGCCTATGTTTACTGTAGGTCTTTCGGAGTTGGCAAGCTCGATACCCTCTATCTCTATAGCTGCTCCTGCTGCCATACCGCCTGTTATAGGCTGAAGTACACCGATCTTAACAGTATCTCCCGAAGCTGCTGCGCTGTCTGTACCTTCTTCAGCAGCACCGCCGCCGCAGCCTGTGAGAGAAGTAAGAGTAAGAGCAGCGATAATTGCAACTGCCATAATTTTTTTCTTCATAAAAATTTCCTCCTTGTATATTTTCTTAAAAATATAAGGGCACCGTAAAGATGCCCTCACCGACGTTTATTATTATAGTTTAACCGTTTTTATTTGTCAATAGAAATAAAGAAATTACTTCCTATATAATTGTGATTTTAGTACATTTGTGAATTTTTAAACAGAAAATCCTGCAAAATCTGTGAATTTTTTAACGCAGTAAAGCGTATTACTCTTCCTCCGACTTAGTTTCATCGGGTGCATCTATCGGCTTGAGTCCGAAATGCTCCCTTACCTTGTTTTCTATTTCAAGACAAACATCGGGATTTTCTTCAAGATATTTCTTGGCATTTTCACGACCCTGACCGATCCTGTCCTCACCATAGCTGTACCATGCGCCGCCCTTATGTACCACGTCTATCTCCGCTGCAAGGTCAAGCACATCTCCCGTATGGCTTATACCTGTGCCGTACATTATGTCAAACTCCGTTGTCTTGAAAGGCGGAGCCACCTTGTTCTTGACTACCTTCACCTTTGTCCTGCTGCCTATGGCTTCTGTGCCTGATTTAAGAGTTTCGCCCTTTCTTATGTCTATTCTTACGGAAGCGCCGTATTTAAGGGCAAGACCGCCTGTTGTGGTTTCGGGATTGCCGTATATCACGCCTATTTTCTGTCTGAGCTGGTTTATAAAGAGTATAACGCAGTTGCTCTTGCTTGCTACTGCCGCCAGCTTTCTCAGAGCCTTTGACATGAGCCTTGCCTGAAGTCCCACCTGATTTTCGCCCATTTCTCCTTCTATCTCAGCCTTTGGCACAAGAGCCGCAACAGAGTCCACAACAACTATATCTATAGCGCCTGAACGCACCATTGTTTCTGTTATCTCAAGAGCCTGCTCACCGTCGTCGGGCTGTGATACATAGAGTTCATCTATATTTACGCCTAAATTTCTTGCATATACGGGATCAAGAGCGTGCTCCGCATCTACAAAGGCGGCAATTCCTCCTGCCTTCTGGGCTTCTGCTATTATGTGCAGAGCAAGCGTAGTCTTGCCGCTGCTCTCGGGACCATATACCTCTATTATTCTTCCTCTCGGCACACCGCCTATACCTAAGGCTATATCAAGAGAAAGAGAGCCTGTAGGTATGGATCCTATTGACATATCCACCATATTATCGCCAAGCCTCATTATAGAGCCTTCTCCAAAGCTTTTTTCAATATGGGATATTGCCATCTTAAGAGATTCCTCTTTTCCGTTAGGTGAGGGTATTACCTTTTCATTAGTTTTTGCTTTTGCCATTTTTATCCTCCTGTATTATCTGTTGCCTTAACAGCTCTATTGCCGCTGCGGCAGCTGCATTTCTTATTTTGTTCCTGCTGCCCGAAAGCTGTAATTTCTTTGTTACGGCTTTCCCTTTTACCGAAACTCCTATATACACAAGACCTACAGGCTTTTCAGCCGTACCGCCGCCCGGACCTGCTATCCCTGTAGTGCTTATGCCTATATCCGCACCGCTTCTCTCAGCTGCGCCTATACACATTTCTTCCGCTGTCTGAGGGCTTACGGCACCGTATTTTTCAAGAGTATCTTCACTAACTCCCAGAAATTTTGCCTTACTTTCATTGGTATAGGTAACAAATCCTGTCATAAATACTGCGGAGGCTCCGGGATAATCTATAAGCCTTGAAGCGACCATACCGCCTGTGCAGCTTTCCGCAGAAGCTACGGTAAGCCCTTTTTCTATAAGCCTTTTCATAACGGCAGAAACAAGGGTTTCATCGTCCTCACCGTATATGAACTGTCCAAGCCTTGAATATATTTCATCTGCAACAGGCTTAATGAGAGCTTGGCATTCCTCCTTATCCTTTCCTCTTGCCGTTATACGGAATACCATTTCGTTGGTCTTGGCATAAGGCGCTATTGTAGGATTGGAGCTTTTCTGCATAAGCTCTCTTATCTGTTCCGCCGCTGCCGATTCGCCTATTCCCGAAAGATGAAGCACCTTGCTTACAAGAGTAAACTCCTGCTGCTTTTCAAGATACGACCTTACGCCGTTTTCAAACATAGGGACAAGCTCTGAGGGAGGTCCCGGAAGCACCGCTATGGTTTTGCCCTTGTCGGTTATTATGCAGCCGGGAGCCGTACCGTTGTCATTGTCAAGGACAATGGCACCCTTCGGCATATAGACCTGCTTCATATTGGTAGGGGACATATTTCTTCCTTTAAAATAGGTAAGAAGTCTGTCCCTGCTTCTTTCGTCAAGCACCATTTCTTTATTGAAATACTTAGCGGCTGTTTCCTTTGTAATATCATCGTCTGTAGGACCCAAGCCGCCGCTTGTTATAATAATGTCCGCTCTGTTAAAGGCTATATCCAAAGCCTCCGAAAGTCTTTGCTCATTATCTCCCACAACTGTCTGATACTGAAGCGTAATGCCCAGCTCAGCCAACTGACGTGCTATGAATCTTGCATTAGTGTTGAGAATATCTCCCAGCAGAAGCTCTGTGCCTACTGCTATTATCTCAGCCTTCATATACATTTCTCCCTTCAGCCAACCTTTTCTCTTAATGTAGTATATCACAATATTCATGTATAATGCAACAAAATATTGAAACATTTTTTCGATTGCTTCATATTTTCGATTGTATTTTTATAAAAGTAATGATATTGTAATATTTTATAGGGATATTTTTGATATAATGATATTTATGGAAAAGGGCAAAATATAAATGAGAGGCTGATAATATGAATAAAAAAATGAAAATTTGTATCTTTTTGTGTGTGTTCACACTTATTGCGGCAGTACCGGTATATGTAGGAGCACGAACGGTAAAGGGTGTTACAAGAAGCTATGAACCTACCGAGACCACAACGGAAGCAGAAGCGACCACCGTTACCGAAAAGGAAAGCGAGACCACTACTCTTAACAGAGTAGTATCTGTTTCAAAAAAGATAAAGGGAACTACTACCACTACCGAAGCTGCTTCAATGACCACAACTGCCGAAGCTGCCACAGAAACTACTACAATAAATTTAAGTCTTTACGAAGGCTCTGTGGAAATATCAACAATAAGTATACCTGACTATCCAAGCGACCCTGTTGATAAAAACGGCAATCCTCTTACAGGCATAGACCTTAAGGCATACAATGCGGTAAAAAAGACATTTAAGGACAAATGGACTGCCATAACCTCTCCCAAGATCAGCGAGGAGACTCTTTACAACGATGCGGACCATACCATAAAGGCAAAAACCTTTGCCTTTGACGATGGGGATATATATACCATAAAAAGATATACCTTCGGCGCCAATGCCGATGAAAGGCTTACGGACAGTCTTACCATAGCGGGAAATACCGTTGAGATAAGATATATGAACGACGATGGCTGGTATATGTCCGGCAATCCTGAAAATACCGATAAAAAGACTATGTTTATAGATACAGACAAGGTTTCTGTTATGATAAGCATTCCCGCAGTATATACAAACAATTTCCAGTACAATACCCTTCAGTATCACCCCGATATGGAGGAAAAGGCTGAAATAACCATAAACCCTGACAACACCGTTACAATAAGCTGGTCTTTCCCTCAGAACACAGGCCTTATAGGAGAAATATGGTACCTCTGTTCCGAAAACAAGCTTGCCGACTGGAACAACGGCAATCATTTTGCTGCCCTTGCTCAGGATCTGGCTGTAGAGAGAAGATTTTCATGGGACGGTTATTATTTCCCTATCCCTGCCAACTATATACCAAACGGCGATCATATGCTCTACAGACAGCCTTCTAACTATACAGGCGCAAGCTTTACGTCCTACGGTGATTTTCCGGCTGCATTCAAGATGGGCTATGTTATGACATATACATGTATGCTCAATCAGAATGAAAAGGGCTATTGGGCTACCATGCCTAAGTCAGGCTGGCTTTCAGAGGACTTCAATATAGGAGGAGGCTTCTATGACACAAGGTTCAATACCGACTTTGCCGAAAACCTTCTTTCTGCCTATAAGAGATACAATAACGACGAGTTCTTGTTTGCTGCCTGCAAATATGCGGAATACTTTATACAGCACGCCAATACGGAAAGCTATACTACAAAGAACGGCGGCCTTCTTGTTCAGGACTACGGCTATGACTATGACCATTTGGATACTCATGTTTCACTTAATCACCAGCTGGCGGAGCTTGACTATCTTTACAAGCTGTATCAGATAACAAGAGAGGATTCCTACAGATTGCTTGCAGACCAGATGCTTATAGCAATAAATGACACAAAGGATCAATGGGTGCTTGCAAACAACAATCTGAACTATGCCCTCTACTATGTGGCAGGTACCAATCCTATGGTAGATTATCCATATCTTACCTATAACGATCTGTTTGAAACGCAGGAGCTGTACACAGCCATATATGGCAAGGAAAATGAGACCGTTAAGTACCTTATGGACTGTAAGCTTCAATGGATGACCGAAAACAGCATAACCGGCTACAGAACAAAATAATGCCCTGTGCTTTTGGCATAATATACTGTCCTTTAGGAAATTTAGGAGATGTTTGTTGCATAGACGGCATCTCCTCTTTGTTTATGACAAAAAATAACTGCTGAGATAGGATCTGTATAAAATCTTATCTCAGCAGTTTTGTTTGTGGTGTGAGAGTTGTTTTTATTTTTGCAAGTATCAACATTATTTTTGCTTTAGAACGACCCTTCCACCATTTCAAACAATGTTTGAAAGGTTCAGCACTTTTGCTTTGCAAAAGCAAGCCTACGGCTTGGCGGATAATTCTTCCGCTGCAATGTCCCCCTCCCCTCCGACGCCCTACGGGCTATCAGCACTTTCGGCAAGCCGAAAGCCGACCTGACGGTCGTCCGATAAATCTTTCGTTGCAACGGGGAGGCTAGAGGTGGGGAGGAAAGGGAAGCCTTAAGTTTATGTTCTTTAAATACTTTTATAATGTTAAAAAGCTAGTATTTATAACTAACTAAAAAATTATGGGGAACTACAAACTAGGCTCCCCTTGGAGCTAGGGGAGCTGTCAGCCCAACCAAGAATTACAAGTTGTGAACGGATTTGCATGGGCTGACTGAAGGGTCGACTCAATTTTGTAAAAAAATAATTAAGAATTATAGATTACTCTTGATTTTTTCAATTATTTCTGTATACTCAGTATCAGTAAGATATTTAGGAGGCTCCACATTCATTTCAAATGTGCCGCCAAAGCCGTAGCCGTCCTTCTGCTTCGGTACGATATGCACGTGAAGATGAGGAAGCGTATCGCTGTACATTCCATAATTTACTTTGGCAGGGTTTACGCTTTTCATTATCGCCCTTCCTACAGTCTGCATATCCTCTATAAACAGAGCGGAATCCTCTTTTGAAAGCTCTGTAAAGTCCACATTGTGCTCCTTATAGGCGATAACGCAGCGTCCGTAATAGGTCTGTTCTCTGAAAAGATAGAGCTTTGTGACCTTAAGGTCTGCAATGTAGATCATGAGGGAATCTAATTTTTCCTTATTTTTGCAATATAAACAATTTTCCATTTCATTTACCTCCAAAATATGTTATACTTTAATTATATAATGACATTATGCTACTGTCAATTTTATTTTTGACGATATTTTGCAAATTATATTGAAAAAAGGAGAGATGCATATGATAACGCTGGCACGTGATTTTTTTGTGATAGGTGCTGTTATAATGTATATCACAAATATCATTTTTGCCATTTTTGTCGTTTTCTTTGAGAAGAAAAATCCCGGCGTTACATGGGCTTGGCTCATGGTGCTTGTAATGATACCGTACTTTGGTTTTCTTTTTTACATCGTTCTGGGCTTTGAGGGCAGGAAGCATAAGGTTTTTGGCAAAAAGCTCACGGAGGATATAAAGTTCTTTGAAGAATTTACAGAAAAATATCCTCAATATGCTGCCGATGAAAAGCTTATGGACGAAATAGACGGTATAATACCCAGCAAAAATACTGCCTATCTCAATAACCTTGTGGTAATGAATAAAAACAGCGGCAGAAGTCCTTACAGGCAGAACAACAGCGTAGAGGTATTTCATGAAGGCAATACCAAATTTGAAAGCCTTCTTGAGGATATTAAAAACGCCAAAAGCTTTGTACATATGGAATATTATCTTATGCATGACGACTCTCTGGGCGTGCGTATTATGGAAGCCCTTGCCGAAAAGGCCCGTCAGGGCGTAGAGGTAAAGGTAATATATGACGGTATGGGAAACGCAAGCAACAAGCCTTCTTTTAAGAAAATACTTGTAAACGCCGGCGGAGAGGTCAGGATATTCCTTCCTCCAAGAGGTATAAGGGTCAATTACAGAGATCATAGGAAAATAGCTGTAATAGACGGCAAAACAGGCTATATAGGCGGTCTTAATATAGGCGATGAATATATAAGCCTTAAAAAGCGCTTCGGCTTCTGGAGAGATTCCCATATAAAGATAACAGGCGATTCCGTAAAGGATCTGGAGCTTAGGTTCATGATGGACTGGAATTTCACAAAGGGAGAAAACATAGGACTTGACGAAAAGTACTTCCCGACTGTTGAAAATCAAGAAGAAAATGTAAATATGCAGATAATATCCAGCGGACCCGATACCCAATGGAACAGCATATTGAACAGCTACTTCAAGATGGTGACAGAAGCCAATAAAAATATATATATAGCAACTCCTTATTTCGTACCTGACGACAGTCTTTTGGTAGCTCTGAGGACAGCGGCTCTTTCAGGGATAGACGTAAGGATAATAATACCGGGAAAGCCCGATCACCCCTTTGTGCATTCGGGAAGTCTAAGCTATATGGGAGAGCTTATGGAGGCAGGCGTAAGATGCTATGAATACAGAAAGGGATTTATACACGCCAAAGTAATGACAATAGACGGCATGATAACATCTGTCGGTACTGCCAATATGGATATAAGAAGCTTCAGTCTTAATTTTGAAGTAAACGCTCTTATATATGATGAAAATGTAACTGCCGAATTTGAAAAGCAGTTCAATATCGACTTTAACGACTGTGATGAAATAATACCTGAGGAATATCAAAATCGCGGAAGAATAGCAAAAGCAAAGGAAGCCTTTGCAAGACTGATTTCTCCGCTGCTGTAAGGAGGAGAATATATGAAGATCAGACGATTCCTGAGCTGTACCGTATTCATACTTGCATTCGCATCTGTTATGAACGTATATGCAAAGGATATAAAGCTGCTTATAGAGGGACATAATATAGAAACGGATACACCTCCCGTTATAATGTATGACAGAGTGATGCTGCCTGTAAGGACCATATTTGAAGGGGTAGGAGCCGAGCTTGCCTGGGACGGTGAAAGCAAGACTCTTACCGGGACAAAGGGCAGTCATATTGTCGTAATGACAGTAGGCAAGGAGGAATATACCATTGACGGTGAAGAGCATACTATGAGCGTACCTCCCTGCATACTTAACGACAGAGTATTTGCTTCTGCAAGATACGTAGCGGAAGCCTTCGGCTATACCGTAGACTGGGATAAGGATCAGCTTATTGCGGAAATAAAAGCCGAAAAGCCTCAGGAGGAAACAACAAAGGTCAAAGACGAACAGAAGGATGAGCACAAGGACGAACAGAAGGATGAGCATAAGGACGAACAAAAGACCGAAAAGGCTGAACCAAGTACGGAAACTACCACAAAAGCCATTACTCCTGTGGCAGCTGTGACTCCTTCTCTTTACAACAAGGTAAAAGAGGATCTGAATATTACCTTTGACGGATATACTCTTGGTACGGCAGAGCATATAAACAGATTTAAAATAGCTACCGTCAATTATTACAAAAACAGCTGGAGCGAAATGGCAAAGACCGATATAGACAAAACCTTCGTCAGCTACAGCAAGACCCTTTACGACAGAATAATAAGCACAGCCAAGAGAATAGATTATGTATATACAAGGGAAAAATATCTCGGAAAAAGAGAGATAAGCGACGACTGCCGTGAAAATAAGGCAATATTGAAGGATTATATAGACCAATATTTTGCCTGCGAAACTCTTGAGGAATGCAAGGATATAAACAACAAGCTGCGTGAATTCTACACAGGTATAAAAACAAAATATCCCGAATATGAATAAATATTTGTGCTAAAAGGGAGGTCGAAATGAACAAGCTTATTCAATTTAAAAACATTGTGAAGGAATTTGATTCACAGATAGTTTTAAAAGGTATAAACTTAGATATATATGAAAATGAATTTGTAACGCTGTTAGGCCCAAGCGGCTGCGGAAAGACTACCATTCTGAGAATACTGGGAGGATTCATTGAGCCAAATGAAGGCGAGGTGCTCTTTGACGGAAAGAATATGGCAGGCGTACCTCCCTACAAAAGGGAAATAAATACTGTATTCCAGAAATATGCCCTTTTCCCACATCTTAACGTATACGACAATATTGCCTTTGGCCTTAAAATAAAAAAGGAGCCGAAGGACATTATAGAACAGAAGGTAATGCGTATGCTCAGGCTTGTGGGACTGGAGGAATACGGCAAAAGAAGAGTGACTGAAATGTCAGGCGGACAGCAGCAGAGAGTCGCCATTGCAAGGGCTCTTGTAAACGAACCAAAGGTCCTTCTCCTTGACGAACCTCTCGGCGCCCTTGATCTCAAGCTGAGAAAGGAAATGCAAAGAGAGCTTAAAAAGATACAGAAGGAGGTTGGTATCACATTTATATATGTTACCCACGACCAGGAAGAAGCTCTTACCATGTCGGACAAAATAGTCATAATGAATCAAGGCGAAATACAGCAGATAGGCTCTCCCATCGATATATATAACGAACCTGCAAACAGATTTGCCGCCAACTTCATAGGCGAAAGCAACATAATAGACGGAATTATGCTGGAGGACTGCAAGGTCATGTTTGAGGACACGGTTTTTGACTGTGTGGACAAGGGCTTTGAAGAAAACGAAAGCGTAGATGTGGTGATACGCCCTGAGGATATTAATATTGTGCCCACTAAAAAAGGAAAACTGATCGGTATTGTGAAATCTGTTCTCTTCAAGGGCGTACACTACGAAACCATAGTTGAAACAGAAACAGGCACGAAGATAACCGTGCAGATGACTGTGTCCGATCCCAAGCCCGTACAGAATCTATCTGCCGATGAATCCATGAGCGCCAATGACTTCTACATTGACATAAGCGATATTCCCGAGCTGACCATTGCGGACATAACCGCAAGAGCAGACGCTCAGGCATGGAAAACCTCTACGGAGGAGCTTGTGTCCATCACTAAGGTGGACTATGAGCTAAAGGAGGAAAAGGGAAGCTATCCCGTTACCTTCTCCACATCAGCCGGCACTATGCACACCATACACATGATAGTTGCCGATGAGAACAAGGTAGAAGCGGAAAAGACAAATGAAGTCATATACGCCGTTAATATATACAAAACAATAGATGATATTAAGGAAAGCATTGCCCTTGAAACAGATCTGAAGACATGGGCAAACGCCCAGGCATGGACCTCAGACGGAGATACGAGCATAGCCATTACAAATGTAGAGTATGACTTCGATCCTGAAAATATAGAGATCGGAACATATGATATTACATTCGGCACAAGAGGCTATGAATACAAGATAGACACTACTGAGGAATACAATGTAGGCGACAGAGTAGGCCTTACGTTTTCACCTGATGACCTGCATATTATGCCAAAGGAGGGCAGACTATGAAAAGCTTCAGACGAATGGCTTATCCCTATCTGATATGGTCAGCGGTCTTTATAGTGCTGCCTATGCTGCTTATTATAGTATACGCCTTTACAAAGGAAGGAAATTCCGTTATAAACATACAGTTTACCCTTGACAATTTTGCAAAATTCTTTAGCGATAAGGTATTCTTTTATGTGCTCAGGCGTTCCATATACATTGCAATAGTCACTACTGTAGTATGTATACTTCTGGGGTATCCCCTTGCTTATATAATTGCCTGTATGAAGCCTAAATCACAGGTCGTAATGGTATTTATAGTAACTATCCCCACATGGATAAACATGCTCGTAAGGACATATGCATGGAGAGGTATACTTGATAAAAACGGTATGCTGAACAGCATTCTCGGTCTATTCGGAATAGGACCCATACAATTTCTGGAAACTGCCTTTGCGGTGGTGCTGGGCATGGTATATAATTTTATACCCTTTATGATACTACAGATATATAATTCCCTGAGCAAAATGGACGACAGCTATCTGGAGGCAGCTGCCGATCTTGGCGCAGACAAGGTACAGACATTTATGAAGGTGGTGCTTCCTCTTTCCATACCGGGAGTCATAAGCGGTATAACTCTTGTATTCCTGCCTGCTGTGTCCAGCTTCTTTATACCTAAGCTGTTAGGCGGAGGAAAATATGTACTTATAGGAAATGTGATCGAAAGTCAGTTCCTGACAAGCGGCGACTGGGGCTTTGGCTCAGCCATATCGCTTATTATGGCAATTATAATAATCATTTCAATGCATATTACCAAAAAGCTGGATAAGGATAACTCGGCAGAAGGGGGGAATGGGTAATGAAAAAGAAAAAACACATTCTCTCTAAAATATTTGCAGGTCTTATGATAGCATTTTTCTATCTGCCTATACTCTATACCATCGTTTTTTCATTTAATGATTCCCGTTCATTAAGTGTATTTGACGGATTCTCGCTCAGATGGTATGAGAAAATGTTCCACAATTCGGATATGATGGAATCCGTATTCTATACTATAGCTATAGCCCTGCTGGCAACATTTATATCCACCATAGCAGGCACAATAGCCGCCATAGGCATATCAAAATCAGGCAGGATATTAAAAGGTGTCGTAGAGCAGGTGAACAATCTGCCAATAATGAATCCCGAAATAGTAACGGCAATAGGACTGCTTATGCTTTTCAGCTCTCTGGCAGTTTCAAAGGGCTTTACCACTCTTCTGCTGGCTCACATTATGTTCTGCATACCCTATGTGATACTCAGCATTTTGCCTAAGCTGCGATCTCTTGATCCCAACATATTGGATGCGGCTCTGGATCTGGGCTGTACTCCCGTACAGGCTCTTGTGAAGGTAATAGTCCCTCAGATAACCTCCGGCATATTTGCAGGAGCGCTGATAGCCTTTACCATGAGCTTTGACGATTTTGTAATATCATATTTTGTAACAGGCAACGGTGTAAACAATATCTCAATAATGATATACACCATGTCAAAAAGAATAAATCCTACGATAAACGCATTGTCATCATTGATAATAGCTATTATCACGGCAGTACTTTTAATACTCAATATTACACCAATTATACTGGAAAAGCGAAAGGAGAAAAAACAAAAATGAAAAAATTACTGGCTTTACTCTTAAGCGGTGCTTTTATTCTGGCAGGCTGCGGAGGCAGCGGCTCAGAAGATGTTGAGAAAGTAGAGGGATTTGAGGGACAGACCCTTAAATTCTATAACTGGGGAGAATATATAGGCGAAGATGTTATTTCTAATTTTGAAAAGATGTATGATGTAACAGTCGTTTCAGAATATTTCGATTCAAACGAAATGATGTATACCAAGTTAAGCGCAGGGGATTCCTATGACCTGCTTGTTCCCTCAGATTATATGATAGAACGACTTATAAAGGAGGATATGCTCCAGCCCATAGATAAATCAAAAATACCCAATCTTGCCAATCTCACAGAAGGCGTAAGGAATCTGGAATATGATCCCGACAACACATATTCGGTACCTTATTTCTGGGGTACGGTAGGTCTTGTCTATAATAAAAACAATGTTCCGCCTGAGGAGATCGAAGCAGAGGGCTACAATATACTCAAAAACACAAAGTACAAGGGAAGCATTTATATTTACGATTCAGAGCGTGATTCCTTTATGACGGCATTCAAGGCTCTGGGCTATTCTATGAATACCGAAAACGAAGATGAAATAAACGCTGCCTATAAATGGCTTTCAGACATAAACGCCACAATGGAGCCGGCATATGTTACAGATGAGGTAATAGACGCTATGGCAAACGGCAATAAGGACATAGCCGTTGTATACAGCGGAGATGCCGCATTTATACTTTCACAGAATCCCGACATGGGCTACTGCGAACCAAAGGAGGGTTCAAATCTCTGGAGCGATGCTATGGTGATCCCCAAGAATGCTGAAAATCCCGAGCTTGCTCACGAATTTATGAACTATATACTCAGCTACGAGGCCTCTAAGGACAATTCCGTGACAGTAGGCTATGCTTCTTCAAACGATCAGGTGCTTAAGGAGCTTTCCTCAGAAGGCGGAGAATATTATCAGAACGAAGCATATCTGCCAAGAACAGGCTATGAAAAAGATGAAATTTTCCACGATAACGAAACGCTTAGAAAAAAGCTTTCCGAACTGTGGATAAAAGTAAAGGCTGAATGATCGGCCAATAAAAATATAAGCTGAATAGAAAGGGAGGTATTATCATGAATTCAGGCTTAAGAAAAATTATAGGCGCAGCTGCGGCCCTGACACTTCTTGTCAGCTCATTTGCCGTATATGCAGCAGACAGTACCGATACTGCCAAAGCTGAGATATATGGCTCCGTACAGCAGGTAGTCGGCTTCTCCGACGCTACCGGCTATACTACCGAGACCTATTACACAGGGGACAAGAAGAACAACAAATGCGATGCAAACGTAAGCATAAAAAATGCAGCAGAGCAGGTTCCGCTTAAAGGAGCAAAGGTAAACATCAAAAACAGCGATTCTACTATTGACAAAACGATAGCCGTAAAGGCAGACGGTACTTTCAGTTATTCGGGTGAAGCCAAAAAGCCTCTTGCAGACGGTGTGTATACGATAACGGCAGCTGCCGAAAACGGCACTCCCATAGGCGGCGCTCAGACTGTAACAATATCAGGTGGCAAAGCCGACAAAGGCGCAAGCTTCGTACAGGACGACAGACTTGTGTACACCTTCCAGACGGATATAAAGGACTTTAAGGACGAGATACTCGTTATGAAGGACGGCAAAGAGGCATTCAGACTGCTGGATAAGTCCTATCACTACCAGACTCAGCCTGCCGGCTCTCCAAGCGATATTGCAAGACGTGCCAGCGTTATACACAGAGTAAAGATGCCTGTAGGCACATATTCCTTCTTTGTTGTAAAGCCCGGTACCGATATTTCATCAAAGAGATATACTATCTCCGCTTCAGACACCTCAGGCATAAGCTCTATCGACATTACTCAAAGAGGAGCAAGCATGCTCTATCTTGTGCCAAAGGTAAATGACTCGGTTATGGAGGCCGCTAAGGCTGCCGCTGATAAAATAGGCAACGTTAGAAGGGGTATATATACCTTCACTCCTTCACCTTCATCTAAAAATGCAACTGTAAATCACTCTCTTGGCGGAGTTCCCACACAGGACTATGTTGCAGACGACATCGGCGCTTACGGAATACTTGGCGAAGATGCGCAATATAAGAATTCCATTATGGTCAACGGAGACAACTATGTTGTGTTTAAGATAAAGGCAGGCGATGAATTTGTTACCAAAATAAATGTAACAAAGCAGTCCTACATACTTGCCGATGTAAACTATACAAGAAAGGTAGAGGGCAGAGATCAGATAGCTATAGACAGCCGTTTCGGAAATGTTACTCTTACTCTTGGCGAGGGTACCTACGTGCTGTATACTACTGCCGAGAACGAAGGATATGTTAATTCAATAGAATTCAATTATTCCTCACCGTTTAATGTTATACAAAGCGTTCCCGCTTCAAAGACAGCATCTGACGGAGCAAAAATGGTAGTAGGCTCCTTTGATACCACAAACAATATAGAGGATTACTCCAAGTTTGCTATAATGATCTCCTCTAACAGAGATGCTCTTGACTATTCAAGCATAAACAATGAACATAATTCAGAACCTATTCCCGGAGATAACACAAGCGTTACATCGGAAGGCGGTAAAATATATGTTCTCAATGCAAAATACGATACAATGGGAGCAAGCACCGCTACTGTAATAATAGAAGAGACCGAAACTCTTTTCAAAAAGGTCGTAGATGCTTCAGGCGCAACAATTGCCGAAACAATAGACGATGACTTCTATTACTGTTCCGCAAGAATAAACAATGTAAGCGGTACATTATATGCCGTAGGCGCAGCTAAAAGAGCAGATGAGCCCGACGGCAAATGGATGGTACAGACCACTCCTTTTGTAATTCAGTAATATCTATACTGCCTGCAAAGTATTTGCAGGCAGTTTTTTTGTTGGCGAAGGATTTTTTCCTGTGACCCGGTCATGGGGAATTTTTAAATCGACCCTTCCACCATTTCAAACAATAAAATTGTTTGAAATGGTCCCCCTCCCCTCCGACGCCCTGTGGGCTAGGGGAGGCTAAAGGTGGGAGGATAAGGGACGCCTTAAGATAAGGCACCCCAAATGCCTTAATAATGTTGAAAAATTTGTATTCATAACAAACTAAAAAATTATGGAGAACTACTGTCTAGGCTCCCCATTCGTAAGGGGAGCTCAGCCCAACCAAGAATTGCAAGTTATGAACAGATTTGCATGGGCTGACTGAAGGGTCGATACTAATACAAACACCAAACTTCCCTCTCTCCGTCCATTCGGCAGCATAATATTCCATAACAGCGGCAATATTGCTCCCTCTCCGGATCCATTTTGCTAAAAATTTCAAATTTATGTTGCTATATATTCGTTTTTGGGTTAAAATAAACTTGGTATATTATAAAATCCTGTTGGAGAAAGGAGACTATTATGACAGTAGATTTAATAGTTCCCTGCTACAATGAATCGGCTGTACTGAATATGTTTTATAACGAAGCAAGCAGAGTAGCCGACAGCATTAAAAATTACGATTTCAATTTTATATTTGTAAATGACGGAAGCAAGGATAACACTCTTGAAATAATGAAGGAGCTTGCCGAAAAGGATAAGAGAGTAAAGTATATATCCTTTTCCCGCAACTTTGGCAAGGAATCCGCTATGTATGCCGGACTTAAAAATTCCTCAGGGGATTATACGGTAATACTTGACGCAGACCTTCAGCACCCTCCCGCTCTTATACCTGAAATGCTTAAGGCTATGGAGGAAGGCTATGACTGCTGCGCTACAAACAGAGCCACAAGAGACGGAGATCCTTTCGTAAGGACATTTTTCACAAGGCGGTTCTACAGCTTTATAAACAAGATCTCTGAGGTGAATATGCCCGACGGCGCAGGAGATTTCAGAATGATGAACCGCAAAATGGTTGAGGCGGTAATAGCTCTCAGCGAGGTACAGCGCTTTAGCAAGGGTATATTCAGCTGGGTAGGCTTTAATACAAAGTGGATAAGCTTCAACAATGTGGAAAGAGCCGCAGGTCAGACAAAATGGAGCTTTTGGGGACTTCTGAAATATGCTGCCGCAGGCATTACGGCATTCTCCACATTTCCTCTTAAGGTAGCCATATATCTGGGAAGTCTTATATCCGTTTCTTCATTTGTATATCTTATATACATCGTTATAAAGACACTTGTACACGGCAAGGACCTTCCCGGCTATGCTTCCATAATAGCAATACTTCTGTTTCTTGGCGGCTGCATAATGCTGTGCTGCGGAATAATGGGAGAATATATAGCCAAGATATATATAGAGGTCAAGAACAGACCTGTCTATATAATAGGCGAAACTAATATAGACAAGCCTGAGCACGACTATGGGAGGTAACAAAAATGCTTAAAAATTTACTTTCCCGTATTGCCAACAGAGAAACGATAAGCTATCTTGTATTCGGCGTACTCACTACGATGGTCTGTCTTGTAAGCTATGAGCTTGTGAAGCTTATGCTTACGGCAGGTGCCGAGCCGACGCCCATACAGATGAATATTGCCAACGTGTCCAGCTGGGTACTGGCTGTGGCATTTGCCTATATTACAAACAAGCTTTTTGTATTTCGCTCAAAGTCCTTTGCACCTGCATTGCTGCTTAAGGAGATCTCCTCCTTTGTGGGAGCAAGGCTTCTTTCTCTTGGCTTTGAAATAGTGTGGATGAATGTGACAGTATCTCTTTTGCACTTTAACGACAGCATATGCAAGATACTGGCTCAGTTTGTAATAGTGGTAATGAACTATATTTTCAGCAAATTATTTATATTTAAAAATAAAGGAGAGTCTTGACATGAACGAAAAAAAGAAAAATCTGTTCTATGACAACAGGTTTGTAATACTGGCGTTTGTCCTTACGGCGCTTATAATGGGTACTACATATATTCTGAGACATGTATATCCCTTCGGTGATCAGATAGTGCTGAAGGTGGATCTTTACCATCAGTACGCCCCCTTCCACGAAGAGCTTAGAAGCCGTATAGTAAACGGACAGAGCCTTATATACAGCTGGGAAGGCGGTCTTGGCAAGGAATTTATAACACAGGTAGCCTACTATACGGCAAGTCCCATAAGTATATTGATACTGCTCTTTTCTCAGGAGCTGCTGCCGGAAGCCCTTGCCATATTCATACTTTTAAAGACATGCTTTACAGCGGCGTTCTTTTCCTACTATTTAAGAAAACACTTTGACAAAAACGATATTTCAATTACAATATTCGGTCTGCTCTACGCCTTTACGGCATTTATGACAGGCTATTACTGGAATGTCATGTGGCTTGACACAGTTGCCATATTCCCTCTTGTAGCACTTGGAATAGAAAAGCTTATACACGAGGATAAGCATGTTTTCTATCTTGTAGCACTTGTGTTCACAATGATAGTTAACTTCTATATGGCTGTTATCGTATGCGTATTTTCAGCTCTGTACTTTCTTGTTGTGCTCTTTTCGGAAAACAGCTGGAGTAAAAACAGAAGCTTTATAATATCCAGATTTATCAAATTTTCAATAGTATCCATAATAGCGGCTCTTATTTCAATGTTCATACTGGCGCCTGTTGCCATTGCGCTTGGACAGACAGCTACAAGCGATACAAGCTTCCCACAGTTTGATATATACGACAATGTATATCAGCTTATTACCAACCACTTCATAGGCGCAAGACCTGTCGTGCTGGCAAGAAACGAGGACCTTCCCAATGTATACTGCGGTATTGTGACTATGATGCTGATACCTCTGTATTTCTTCAATACAAAGATAGCGAAGAAGGAAAAAACACTTATAGCGGTTCTTCTTATATTCATGCTTATGTGTGCCTGCATAAAGCCTTTGGACTTTATGATACATGGCTTCCACTTCCCGTCTAATCTGCCTCACAGATATACATTCATATACAGCTTTATAATGCTTGTGATAGCATATAAGGGTCTTATGAATATAAAGTCTGCGGATATGATGTGGGTAGTGCTTTCGGGCGTTATATATGCGGTAGTTATACTGGTTACGGAATATATACTGGTGCCGAATATAAGCGATATAGACAGAGTACTTTCCGATACAGATATTATTATAAACATTACGGCTATGATAGTTTATGGCGTGCTTATAAGCATGTACAAAAACACAAAGTCCTCCAATGTTACGGGACTGCTCTGCATATTCCTTGTGCTGGCAATAGCCGAGTGTCTTTTCTCCAGCTATGAAGGTCTTGACAGGACCACTTCAAGAGATGAATATGTAAGATATATAGAAAATGCCGACAAGGCAGTAGAATATCTTGATGAAAAGGAAAACGGCAATTTTTACAGAACGGAATTCAGGCGCTTTACAACAATAAACGATGCAGCGCTTTATCACTACAGAGGATTTTCACAGTTCTCATCACTTGCGCCCGGCGGTATATCAGAATTCATAGGTCATCTGGGTATAGCCGCTACAGGCAACAGCTACAGATATTACGATCCTACGGCTCTTGTAGACGCTATGTTCGACCTTAAGTACGTTATGAATAAGGCGGCGGACAACGGCGACGGTACTATAAAGAACGAGAGATATGAAAAGGAGACCGAGTTCGGAAACGTATGGATATACAGAAACGACAGAGTGCTTCCTCTTGGATTTATGGTAAACAATGATATTGAGAACTGGGAAACTACGGAGTCAATGCCTTTCAGGGTACAGAACGACTTTGTAAAGCTGGCGGCAGGCATAGATGAAGAGATGTTCACAGACGTTCAGCCCGACAGTATTACAAAGACATATATGGAGGTAACGGAAGATATTAACTCCAACGAATTTAAATATAAGCTGACCGATCCGGCTAATCTGGACCTTCTGCCTACCGTTACAACGGAATTTACCTCAGATAAGGATCAATACCTGTTTGTATATGTAGACGCAGGAAACGCCAAGAGAGTCAAATACAAGACCGATACGGCTAACGAGGACAGAGAGCTTTCGGCAGGCAAGAGTCTTTTCGATATAGGAAATGTAAAGGCAGGAGAAAAGATAACCGTTACATTTGAGCTTACAAACAAGGGTGAGTTTGAAAAGACATACAGAAAAGACGGTACTGTCAAGATATACGGCGCAAGCTATAATGATGAGGTATTCCAGAAGGCATATGACAAGCTTAAGGAGCATCCTTACAATATCACAAGCTTTGAGGATACTCATATAGAGGGTACCGTAAATGCAGCTCAGGACGGTGTGCTCTTTACATCTATACCGTATATAGGCGGCTGGAAGGTATTTCTTGATGGACAGCCTGTGGATAAGGTATCTGTAGGCGATGACGGTGTCATAGGCGTTAAGGTACCTGCCGGAGAGCACAGTATCACATTTGACTTTACCTCTAAGGGACTTGTACCTTCTATAATAGTATCTGCCGCAGGTATCGCTATTGCAATAATATATACTCTTATAGACAAGAAGAGAAGGCTTAAAGCGGAGGAAAAGGCTGCTCAGGTGAAAGCCCATGAGGAAGCGGTCGCAGAAAGCATAAAAGCTCAAAAGGCAGAAGAAAAACGTATAAAAGCCGAAAGCAAGCCTAAAAAGCTTTCTAAGAAAGGCAGGAAATAGATATGGGTAAAATAAAGGTAACGAAATGCCATATAGAAGGTCTTTGCGTAATAGAGCCTACAGTATTCGGAGATGAAAGAGGATACTTTATGGAAACATACAATCTCAACGATTTCAAGGCTGAGGGACTGGATATGGTATTTGTTCAGGACAAT
>CANQBT010000002.1 GCA_947589405.1 uncultured Clostridia bacterium
CCATAATATCACCAGCCTTATTATTATTCCTGCTCCAAGACAGAGTAAAGACGACAAGTACAAAAGCCTGTTTGCCCTTTTTATATCTTCGGGGCATATTTCATTGACTGCATCGCCTATTGTCGGCTTTTTATGCAGCACTCCGAAATAATACGCATCTCCGGCAAGCCTTAAACCAAGAGCGCCTGCGCATACCGCCTCCGTATGGGCAGAGTTGGGGCTGCTGTGCTTATATCTGTCCCTTATATATATCCTTACTGCATTTTTATGGTCATAGCCCAACAGAAATGAAGCGACCATCATAAAAAAAGCGGAAAGCCTTGCAGGAATAATATTCATAACATCGTCAAGCCTTGCCGATGCCTTTCCTATACGGATATATTTTTCATCTCTGTAACCCAGCATGGAATCAAGGGTATTTACAGTCTTGTATACCACTCCTCCTGCCGCTCCGAATATAAGCATATAAAACAGAGGAGCTATTACGCCGTCAGAGGTATTTTCCGCCACAGTTTCAACAGCAGCCCTTGCAATGCCCTTTTCGTCCAGACATTCCGTATCTCTGCCGACTATTCCAGAAACTGCCTTCCTTGCCTTTTCTGTATCTCCACTTTCAAGGGCGCTGTACACAAGAAGGCTCTCTTTATTAAGGGATCTGAGAGCAAGCATATAAAAGCATATTATGCTCTCTGCGGCTATACCCGCATAAAGGCTTATGCTGTAGGCTATATGCAAAACAATAAGCGCAGCGGCAAGACTTATCCCTATCGTAAGGGCTGCTATTATAATGCCGCCTGCAATAAGTCCCTTACCCTTGAATATTCCCCTTACCGTCTTTTCCTCAAATGAAATAAGACTGCCTATCCATCTTATAGGATGAGGCAGCAAATAGGGATCGCCTATTATAATATCCAGCAAAAAGCCTGTCACAACAGGAATCACATTCATTTCTTACTCCAATTTACGTATTACACTTATTTTTCCGCTATCGTATTCACATTCATAGCCCTGACCGTTTTTAAGAAGGAAGCTGTAAAAATCCTGACCTGTAAGGGCGCTGAGCACAGCCATGACCGTACCTCCGTGTACCACAAAGGCTGCTGTGTCACAATCCCGACCTTCCAAAGCCCTTTTAAATGCCGTAACACAGCGTTCTGTAAATTCCTTCTTTGTTTCGCCCTTCGGCACATCGGATTCACAGTTTGTTTCAAGCCATTTTATGTAGCAAGGCTCTTCCTTAAGCTCTTCATGAGTCTTGTTTTCAAAAATACCGAAATTCATTTCCCTAAGTCCTTCAATTATAATATCCGGCGGCTTGTTGTATATAAGCCCCGCAGTTTCAACGCACCTTTTGAGAGGACTTGAAAACACAATATCGGCTTTTGGATATTTCCTTGACCTTATCTCCTCTGTACCTTCATCGCTTAGACCTTCGTCTGTAACGCCTATAAGCCTTCCCTGAGCATTTCCGTATGTCTTTCCGTGACGAATTAAAATTACCTTCATTTTATTACCTGCCCGATACCGCAAATTATCCTGACAACGCCTTCGCTTTTTTCCGCCAGTATGCACATACATCTGCCGACGGTTTCTCTGTATATAGTATCTTCTCTGTCTATAGGAACGATGCCGCAGCCTGTTTCATCGCCTATTACCGCATCGGCGCTCAGCTCTCTTGTAAATCCTATAGGATCCTTCCCCATAGCCATGAGTCTTTTCACAACAATGTTGTATTTATTGATAATATCATATTCCTCTATATTTTCTATACTGTCCTTTTCTCCGTTAAATACACGGCCCTTATGCCTTTTAAGCACATAGCTCAGCTTACTCTGACCGAAGCCTCCCGTATAGAGCATCATACTACAACACCGCCTATTGCTATGGCAAGCAGGCATATAAGCTCTCCCACGCTGATATAAAAGCCTGCCGGATCTCCCGATACTCCTCCGAATTTTTTGAGCACCGTCCTTCTGAAAAAGATCTGGAAGAGAATAAGCAATACCACCGATACAAGAGAAGGCACAACTCTTGAGCACTCCATAGCTCCGAGAGAGCCCATTATCCACACTACCGTTATAATAGAAGTGACCACCGTCATATTGTGTTCGGTAAGTGAATAAAGAAGTCCCGATTTTTTGGAAAACTCTGTGCTTGTAATAAACACCACCGCCATAGCACGCACAAGCACATAAGCAGCGCATATGCATATGACAGAAGCGGTATCGCCGTAAAGCTGAGTAAAGGCTCCGAAATACAGCAGAAAATATACGATCGTATATATTATGGCAAAGGCTCCTATATGTGGATCCGCAAGCACAGCCTGCATTTTTTCCTTGTCCCCATGAGATGAAAGAGCATCGCAGGTATCCATAAAGCCGTCTATGTGAATACCGCCTGTAAGCACTACGGGGATCACCGCAGCAGCGGAACCGTATATAAAACTGCCTAACCCAAAATATACCGCCGCCATATGCCATGCATATTCAAGCAGCCCAAGAATAAGACCTATAAGCGGAAACCAGCAGAATATAAATCTCATGTTTTCCTTTTCCCAATCGACTCTTGGCATAGGTATTCTCGTAAATACCGAAAGCGCAATTATAAGTGATCTCATAAAATCCTCCCTGAAAAAAACAGGACTGTCCTTAGGACAGCCCCTATGGTTCATCTTTAAAAATATTATACATTATACTTCTTTCGGTGTCAAGAATACCTATATGCCTACTACGAATTTTTCAAAGGGCCTTCCCTGACTGAAAAGTTGAGAATATATGCGTGTACATCTGGAATAAATATTAAATTTCTTTTTTGCCTCCTCTGCATTGCCATATACCTTCCAATATCCGCAAAGCAAAGCGTTTTCTCCCTTGTTCTCAATAAAGCCCTCTACATCTTCGGGAGGATAGCTCAGAAAAAGACCTATCTCATGAGGGAAGCTTTCGCAGCATACTATCCTTTCCTTAAGATGCTCGATGCGATCAATACAGCCGCCGTAATACCCAAGCCCTTCCATAAGCTCTTTACATTTTGGTCTGCTCAGATCATAGTCAAGCCTTTTTCTGCGATATACATATATAAGGGCAGCCTTCCGTCTTTTTGCAAGCACGGTCACATATATGTCCCTGTTGTTGAATTTGCCGTTTATACGTCTTATCTCCTCTTCGGCAATGGAAATATCCATATTGAAAATACTGCCTGTCTTTATTCCTGCAAGAGTAGGCGCACAGAAGCTTATAAGCTTATCCTCCATGCCATTTCTCTCCTCTCGGTCATACTATATGATAATTATCCCCATTTATATTAAAAAAATCCGATCGGAGCATTCCGATCGGATCATTTTTATTTTATCATATATTTATTTATACAGGCTCTGCTCCGTCCTCAGGCAATGACCTTATAAACTGAGCGGCTATGGGTATTACTGTTAAAAATGTCATAAAATCCGCAATAGGCTGTGCCGTCTGTACTCCAAGCACACCTATGAAATAAGGCAATATGGCTATTATTGGAAGGAAATACAGTCCGCTTCTCAGTATTGCCGTAAATGTGGCTCGTCCGCTTTTTCCTACGCTTTGGAAAAGCATATTTGAGCAGACGCACACAGGCTGTACAAAAAGAGCAAGACAATGTACCCTCATTGCAAGAGTTCCTATTTCTATAACGGCAGGGTCATCTCTGAACACGGATATGACTCCCCCTGAGAATATAAGCCCTATTACGGCTAATGTACCTATAAGAGTGCCTCCTGCTGCCATTGTGAAGAAATAGCCGTTTTTGACACGTGAGTATTTTCTTGCGCCATAGTTATAGCCTGCAACAGGCTGGAAGCCCTGACCTATGCCTAATCCCACAGCAAATATAAACATATTTATCCTGCTTACTATACTCATGGCTGCAACTGCCGCATCTCCGCCAAAGGCTGCCGCCTGATTGTTAAGAAGCATTGTTGCAATGCTGGCAAAGCCCTGTCTTGCCATAGAAGGGAAGCCTGTCTTTATTATTTCCACCAGCTTGCCAAAGGGCCTTCCCAGATTTCTGACAGAAAGCTTGCTCTGTGTTTTGCCGCTAAGAAACATGAAAAGCAGTATTGAAAAGCTTATGAGCTGTGAAAGAGCAGTAGAAAGACCTGCGCCTGAAATACCCATATGGCATTTGAACATGAATATAGGGTCGCCTATCATATTGAGTATACCGCCTGTAGTAAGACCTATCATGGCAAAGAAGGCCTTGCCCTCGTATCTCAGAATATTATTGAGCACAAAGCTTGCCGCCATAAAGGGTGCAGACAGAAGTATGTACACGGCATAGTCCCTTGCAAACTCCAGTATAGTAGGAGTAGAGCCGAGAAATGTAAGCAAGGGATCCATAAATATAAAACCCAGTATCGTTATAAAAGCCCCCGAGATAAGAGCAGTCGCAAAGCTGACAGAAGCATATTTGCTGGCATTCTGTGGATCCTTTTGACCCAGATGCCTTGATATGAGGGAGCCTGCGCCCTGACCGTACATAAAGCCAAAGGCCTGTATTATAGACATAAGACCGAATACGATGCCTGTAGCACCGCTGGCGCTTGTGCTTCCAAGCTGACCTACAAAAAAGGTGTCAGCCATATTGTATATATTTGTAATAAGCATACTTATAGTAGTAGGTATGCCCAGCTCTATAATAAGTCTTGGTATAGGCGTTTCGGTCATTCTTTTATACTGAGCGTCAGCGCTTGACATAGTACCTGAAGCCATTATATTACCTCCCTCTGTATAAATTGTAAGGCATCTAACAATCTGTGCAAAAAATAAGCTGCTGCACTTTATAAGCACAACAGCTCTTTAACGGAGTAGGAGAGATTTGAACTCTCGCGCCGCGTTAACGACCTACTCCCTTAGCAGGGGAGCCTCTTCAGCCACTTGAGTACTACTCCATAGTTCTGATACTGTAATCCACATCAATCACAGTGCTTAATTATTATACATCATAAAAAATATTATGTCAAGAAAATTTTTATATATCTATGCTATTATAATGCAAAATAACAGCCTGCATAACAGTACCGAATTAAATTTTCCCTCTTTATATATATTTATTCACAAACCTTAAAGCGGTTTTTACGCTTTCTTTTCCAAAGCCTGTACGGATCCCCCTCACATATTCGCTGTCGGTATGAGATGTGACCCATGCAAGAAGCTGTATCCTTCTCAGCAAAATAAATGTATCGGCTATTTCCTTATCCTCGTCACAAAGGGCGGATATTGTTTCATAGCCCATAAACCATGCATTTTTAAGGGCTTCTATATTTTGGGAATTTTCCATAAAGCTGAGAGCGGAAGCCAGATCCTGAATAAAATATCCGTAACCGCAGTCGTCAAAGTCTATGGCATAATATTTGCCGTTTTCAATTATATTCGTGATCCTAAGATCTGCATGGATAAGTCCGTACTTTTTGGAATCATAGCTTCTTATATTGTTTTCTGCAATGCTCAGAGCCCTTTCTGTTAAGTCAATATCCTCTTGTGAAAGCTCTGTATTTTCACGCCAATCTCCCCATATACCCTTTTTACCTGTCATATTTTCCATACTCCACACAGGGCGGTCAAGGTCTGCGTATGCAAATCTATGGAGAAGAGCCGCTGTTTTCCCTATGTTGTAAAGCGCCCATTCATCGTTGTATTCAGGCATTTTTCCCTCTATATATCTGAAAAATACGCAAAAATAGCCCTCTATCTCCAGTATCCTTGACACAGGCTGCGCATAGCTCACGCCCTTTATCATGCTCAGCCATTCAAGCTCAGACTCAAGCTGTGAGCGTGTTCTGTAGCCCTTCCGTGATATTCTGAGAGTATAAAGAGGCACATTTTCTTTTATAATAATGTAGGTCGTATTTTCTGAGGTCTGATGAAAAACAGGGGTACAGTCTTTAAAGCCTGCTTTTTCAAGAGCCTTTTCTGCAATTTTGATCATATCAGAATACTATAATGTTCCCTACTATTGCCGCTATGGCAATATAGAAAACAGGGTGTTTTTTAAATTTCATCATACATATAAGGAGTATTGCGCCGAATATTACGGACTTTATTTTGAACAGATCCGTAAAACTGCCTGTTTCCTGAAAGAGAGGTATATTCATAAGTGCTTCCTTTATTACTACAAAGGCAGCCGCCATTATAAGTCCTATTGAAGCGGGACGTATACCGTAAAATACATTCTGCACAACGGTACTGTCCTTGAATCTCTCCAGAAACTTTGCAACTATCACTATTATTATGACAGAAGGCATAACAAGACCTATGGTAGTGGCAACGCCTCCAAGAGGACCTGCTATTATATTGCCTACATAGGTAGCCATATTTACGCCAAGCGCTCCGGGAGTAGACTCTGATACTGCCACCATGTCCAGAAGCTGAGAACGATTTACCCAATCCGGGTGAGTCACCGTAAGGTCGTAAAGAAAGGGAAGTGTAGCCAGACCTCCGCCTATGGCAAAAAGACCTATCTTGAAAAATTCTATTATCAAAAGAATAAGCTGTGTCATTTTTCAGCCCCCTTCCATTTGCCTATGAAATAGCCTGCAATACCTGAGCATGCTATGAATATAACGGGACTTAATGGCGTAAATGCCGAAAGGACAAATACAATAATGCATATGACCAGTCCCGTCTTGTCCTTTACGGCGCTTTTCCAAAGCTTTACCGTTGCGTTTATTATAAGCACAGCAACGCATATTCTTATGCCCGAAAACGCTCTTTCCACAAATGTAATATGGGCAAAGTTCTGCAAGAGTGACGAAATTATCATTATTATAATAATGGAAGGCGTTACAAAGCCTGCCGTAGCGGCTATGGCGCCTGGAATGCCGGCTCTCTTGTTGCCTATAAATGTAGACGTATTTACCGCTATAACGCCGGGAGTACATTGACCTATGGCATAGTAATCCATTATCTCTTCCTTTTTTGCCCAGCCTTTCTTTTCTACTATTTCAGCCTCTATAATAGGAAGCATTGCATAACCTCCGCCGAAGCATACGGCTCCCATTTTGCAGAATACCCAGTATAATTCAAGCAGTTCCTTCATATATATTCTCCTTATATTATGATTACAATTATGTTATCCCATATTTTGACCAAAGTCAATTGCATTTTTTAATCTTTTTCTAATTTAACACATATTTTATTTTAATTTAACGCTGGTATCATATTGTCATAGCAAAGGAAAGAGGTGCTCTATGGCTAAGGAAATATTCAACAGAGTTGAAGAAAAATATATTATTGACAAAAAACAATACGAACATATACTGGGAGAGCTTGAAAAATATGCCTATGCTGACGAATACAGCAGAAACGGAAGCTTCTATCCCATATCCAACATATATTATGACACAGAGGATAACAATCTTATAAGGACTTCTCTTACAAAGCCTGTGTATAAAGAAAAAATAAGGCTCCGCTCCTACGGTACTCCAAATATGGATTCAAAGGTATTTCTTGAGTTGAAGAAAAAATATCACGGCATTGTGAACAAAAGGCGTACCGCTCTTATGCTTAGTGAAGCCTACAGCTTTGCCAATACGGGAGAAATGCCTGATATAAAGGACTACATGAATATTCAGGTAATAAAAGAGCTTGAATACAGTATAAAGCACTACGCCATTATGCCTAAGGTATTTCTTTCATATGAAAGACAGGCGTACACAGGGTCACAGGACAAAGACCTGAGAATAACCTTTGACAAAAACATTATTTCCAGACGTGAGGATATAAGACTGGAATACGGTGTATTCGGCGAAAGAGTCATACCAAAAGACACTATGATAATGGAAATAAAATATATGGACAGAATGCCCTTATGGCTCATTGCTCTTTTAAGACATCACGACCTTGAAAAAACGTCATTTTCCAAATACGGTACAGAATATGAACACTATTTGAAATATGGAATAAAGGAGAGAAAATTATATGCTTAGTTCATTTATGCAATCGCTGAATACGGATATTTCACCTGTGATGGCAGTTGAAACAATAGCCGTTTCATTTATACTGGGACTTATGATAAGCCTTACATATATGCTCACCGCAGAAAAGGAAAACTACAGCCAAAGCTTTTGCTACACCCTTGTAATAGTGCCTGTAGCTGCTTCAATAGTGATACAGCTAATAGGCAACAGCATAGCTTCGGCTCTCAGCATAAGCGGAGCCTTTGCTCTTATCCGTTTCAGAAGTGAACCGGGAAATCCCAAGAATATATCCTATATATTCGCTACCGTAGCGGTAGGTCTTGCCTGTGGCTTAGGCTATTACATATACGGTCTTGTTTTTACGGTTTTTCTCTGTCTGCTTATGTTTGTCCTTACAAGGTTTAATTTTGGAAACAGAAGGATAATGGATAGGAAGCTTAAGATACTTATTCCCGAAAACCTTGATTATGAAGGAGTGTTTGACGATATTCTGAAAAAATTTACAATAACTCATGAGCTTGTGAGAGTCACTACTCTGGATCTCGGAAGTATATACGAGCTTGACTACAAGCTTGTTATGAAGCAGAACGGCAAAACAAAGGAATTTATAGACGAGCTGAGATGCCGAAACGGAAATCTGTCCGTTTCATTGTACCTTGACGGAAGAAAGGGAGAGTTTTAATATAAAAAAAGCTGCCGCAATGTGGCAGCTTATTTTATGTTGATCGCTGTTTCAGGCGACCGATGATCGCCCCCACAAGCTATAGCATAGGTTTTGCTCCAATTTGTAGGGGCGTGCATCGCACGTCCGAAAAATATTGTAAAATTGTTCGCATCTCACAGAATACAAATAAACAACTCCAACAACAGCCCTATACGCATTACTCTACAATAATACCCCCGCCTGCAACAAATTCTCCGTCATAAAATACCGCTGCCTGACCTGGTGTAACTGCTCTCTGGGGCTTATCGAAAACAGCCTCTATCATATTTTCACCTACAGGTCTTATTATACACTCTGCCATAGACTGATTATACCTGAGCTTGCCCTTTACTCTTGTTTCTGCCTTTGGCATATCCAGTCCCATAGGGTTGTAATCTCTTACAAGCACATTTGTCTTGAACAGCTCATCATTACTTCCCAATACCACTTGATTTTTTTCAACATCAATTTTTGTAACATAGGCAGGAACGCCTAAAGCTATGCCAAGTCCCTTTCTCTGACCTATGGTATAGGCGCTTATGCCCTTATGGCGGCCAAGCACATTGCCCCTGCTGTCAACAAAATCTCCCTCAGGCACAACGGCGTCGGTGTTTTCGCTTATGAATCGGTTGTAATCTCCGTCGGGAACAAAGCATATATCCTGGCTGTCGGGCTTGTCTGCAACTCTCAGACCTATCTTCTTTGCAGTTTCCCTTATCTCCGTCTTGGAATACTGTCCCACAGGCATAAGAGTGTGCTCAAGCTGATACTGAGTCAAGGCATAAAGAGCATATGTCTGATCCTTGCTTTCCGCAGTTTTAAGAGTATATCTGCCTGTATTCGGGTGCTTTGTCACAGCTGCATAATGCCCTGTGGCAATATGATCTGCGCCTATTTCCATTGCTCTGTTTAAAAGGGCTTCCCACTTGACATAGCGGTTGCAGGCAATACATGGATTGGGCGTAGCGCCTCTGAGATATTCGGAAATAAAATAATCTATAACATACTTTTGAAATTCTTTTTTGAAATTAAAGACATAATGAGGTATGCCTATGCTGTCGGCAACTGCTCTTGCGTCCTCAGCAGCGGAAAGTCCGCAGCAGAGTCCCTCTTTATCGGCGCCTTCAAAAAGCGCCATAGTAATGCCTATAACGTCATGACCCTGCTCTTTAAGGAGATATGCGGCAACAGAGGAATCCACACCTCCTGACATACCTACTGCGACTTTCATATTATTCCTCCTCAGGAATTTCCTCGTGTTCGCTTATATCGTTTACAGGCTCTTCAAGACCCTCTATAACTATGCCGTTTTTCTGAGCATAGTCCCAAAGGGCAGCATGGAGAGCTTCCTCAGCAAGACATGAACAATGTACCTTAATAGGCGGAAGTCCGTCAAGTGCTTCCATAACGGCCTTGTTTGTTATCTCCATAGCCTCCTGTATAGTCTTGCCCTTTATAAGCTCGGTAGCCATAGAGCTTGTGGCAACGGCAGCACCGCAGCCGAAGGTCTTGAACTTAGCGTCCTTTACAATATTGTCCTCTATCTTAAGATAGACCTTCATAATATCTCCGCACTTGGCGTTGCCTACTGTGCCGACACCGCTGGCGTCCTCGATCTCTCCTACATTTCTGGGATTCATGAAATGATCCATTACCTTTTCGCTGTATTGCATTTATATCTCTCCTTAATTTTTATTTTTCAAAATTTCCTCATAGAGAGGTGACATCATTCTGAGTCTTTCTATAATAGGCGGAAGCTCCTGTATAACATAGTCAACCTGTTCTTCTGTTGTAAAATGACCCATAGTAAGCCTTACTGAGCCATGAGCCTTTTCATGAGGAAGTCCTATTGCCAAAAGCACATGGGAAGGGTCAAGAGAACCGCTTGTGCAGGCGCTTCCCGAAGAAGCGCATATACCCTTGTAGTCCAGAAGAAGCAGTATGCTTTCGCCCTCTATATATTCAAATGAAATATTGGCATTTCCCGGAAGTCTATTTACAGGATGTCCGTTAAGCCTTGAATATGGTACCTTTTCAAGTATACTGTTTATAAGCTTATCCCTAAGAGCTGTAAGTCTTGGCATCTCCTCAGGCAGCTCCTTTACTGCCAGCTCTGCCGCAAGTCCCATACCTATTATACCGGGTACGTTTTCGGTACCGGCTCTTCTGCTTCTCTCCTGAGCGCCGCCATGTATAAGAGGAGTTATCTTGATACCCTTTCTCACATAAAGAGCACCGATGCCCTTTGGTCCGTAGAACTTGTGACCGCTCATAGAGAGCATATCTATATTCATAGCCTTTACGTCAATAGGCACATGACCTACAGCCTGTACTGCGTCTGTGTGGAAAAGTATGCCCTTTTCCCTTGCAAAGGCGCCTATTTCCGAAATAGGCTCTATTGTGCCTATTTCGTTATTGGCAAACATTATCGTAATAAGAATGGTGTCATCTCTTACTGCCTTCTTAACGTCCTCCAATGAAACAAGTCCGTATTCGTCAACAGGCAGATAAGTCACCTCATAGCCCTTTGTTTCCAAATATTCGCAGGTATGAAGCACGGCGTGATGCTCTATGCAGCTTGTTATAATATGCTTGCCCTTATCGGCATAGCTTTCCGCAACGCCCTTTATAGCCCAGTTGTCCGCCTCTGAACCTCCTGCTGTAAAGTATACCTCATTTACTTCGGAATTAATAGCTGCGGCTATCTGTCCTCTTGCCTTTTCAACAGCCGTTTTGTTTTTCTGAGCGATCTTATATATACTTGAGGGATTGCCATAGCTCTCAGTAAAATAGCTTGCCATCGCCTCTGCAACTTCGGGTCTTGTTGCCGTAGTTGCGGCATTGTCAAAATAATATTCCATTTTTCTCTCTCCTTACTTTTCAACTAATTCCGCAAGGGATATATTGTTGGCAGTTTCGCTTACGCTGTCGCTGAGCTTAGCCCATACATCTCTTGTAACACAGCTGTCGCAGTTACCTGTGCCGCAGCTTTCGCTTTTGGAAAGGCACTCCACCAGCTCCATAGGTCCTTCAACAGCCCTCAGCACATCTCCTACCGATATGTCCTTTGCATTTTTATTCAGAATATATCCGCCCTGAGCGCCTCTTGTGCTCTTTACGAGCTGAGCCTTCTTAAGCGGAGAAATAAGCTGTTCCAGATAGTTTTCGCTTATGCCTGTTCTCTCTGCTATGGACTTAAGAGAAACACAGGTGTTGTCCTTTGAATTTGCGGCAATATCCACCATTGCCTTAAGTCCGTAACGCCCACGTGTAGATATTTTCATAATATCACCTTCTTTAATTCCGAGTTTTTAAGTCGGTTTTAATTATAGTATCACTATTATACTGCAATGTCAAGTATTTTAGTCGGAATTTCTCAAATAATAAAATATCCCTATTTTCATTGCATTATTCCCTGTCAAATATATATCCCTCAGGGACCTTTCCATTGAATATCGTATCTACGAGCATTACCTTTCTCTTTACGGCGACCTCCTTCTTCCACAGAGGATTTACTATGGCAATGCGGCACTCTACATTAAGCCACACCGTATACGATACCTGATTTATACCTGCGGACCTCATTTCGGAATCATAGTCGGCTGTGACCTGACCTGCCGACTGTAGATACACAGGCACGCTTATGCCTGTGTTGGAAAGTATGCCTATTCCAGAAAATATACCTACAGGCAAAGAGATCTTCTCATCTTCAAGAGCGCCCAGACTGTTTGAAAGCTGAAGAGCGGTTTCCGAGCAAAGACGGTTAATAAGAAGAGAATTTATATTCACACGATCGTCTCCCACTTCCTGAATAAAATCCTCCGTGCTTATGCCAAGACTCACCGCACTTTTATCCACAGCTTCGGAAATTTCATTGTTTATCCTTGAAACGGCATATTTCTGACTTACGGCTATTGCAGTAGGCAAAACGAACCTGTTGTATGAATATATCAGAGCCGAAATAAACAGCATAAAAAGCAAAATTGATAGAATTAATTTATTCTTAATAAAAATCACAGCCTTTTTTTAAAATTTATACTTTATATATTGACAAATATTTGATATAATCAATATAAAGGGTATTGTGTATATATTCGTATATTAATTTATATGATATGTTAAACATTATTTTTCTATAAATATGGGAGGGAAAACGATGAATCCATCCGATGAAACAAGGAGACGTTCAGCCCATGTAGAGACTGAAAGACTTAAAAATAAAAAGAAGAAAAAGTCCTTTTGGGGTACCGATGCAGGCAAAAGCGACGGTACTAAAAAGCGCAAAAAAATAGCGGCTTCGTCAGACAATCCCGTTAAAGCCTCAGAAGCGGCAGCTCACAGAGAGCATCTCTCTGAGGACGCTGAAAAAACAGCTCACAGGACTGCAAGACCTCATTCAGAGGATACCGAAAGAGCAGCCCACAGGACTGCAAGACCTCATTCCGAAAATCCCGAAACAGCAGCTCACAGGACTGCCAGACCTCATTCGGAAAATCCCGAAGCAGCAGCCCACAGAGCTGCAAGACCTCATTCGGAAAATCCCGAAGCAGCCCACAGGGTAAGGTCCGATGCCGATGCAATTTCCGATAACGACATCAAAAAGCAAAGAGGCGAAGCCCCTTCTAATGCAAAAAAGCAGCAAGGCGGTCCGGCTACTGAGGGTAAGGAAAAGGGCACAAAGCTTGTGCGCAAAAATAACTCAGGCAAGATACATAACGAATCCAGAGCCTCTATGACCGCTGCCGAAAGAAAGGATTATTACAAATACACCGCAAAGGAAGCCCGAAAGAAGAAAAACAAAAAGCGTTCAAAGCCATTTTCCGTTTTTCTCACATTCCTTCTTATGATAGTGATAATGGTAGGCTTTGCGGCAGGCGGAGTGCTTATTGGCGGATATGTAGCCATTATACGCAGTATACCTGAAATGGGAATAGTGAACATAAAGCCGGGAGCCTATACGTCAGTAATATATGACAATGACAACAACGAGCTGAGTAAGCTGCATGGTGATGAAAACAGAGAATATGTTACTCTTGATCAGATACCCAAGAATATGCAGCAGGCTGTTATAGCCATAGAGGACGAGAGATTCTATGAGCACGACGGCGTGGATATACAAGGCTTTGCAAGAGCCGTATATTCCACAGCTACCGGCCAGCAGCTTCAGGGTGGTTCCACTATCACTCAGCAGCTTATAAAGAACAATATCACAAAGGTACCCAGAAATACAGTAAAGACAAAGCTCAAAGAGCAGTATCTTGCTCTTAAGTACGAAAAGGAACTTGAAGATGAGCTTGGCAGCAAGGAGGCTGCCAAAAACTATATACTGGAGCTTTATCTCAACACTATAGGTCTGGGACATGGATATAATGGTATAAAGACAGCGGCAGAGGGTTATTTCGGCAAAGAGCCTTCAGAGCTTACATTGGCTGAATGCGCATGCCTTGCCGGTATAACCAACAACCCGTCTCTTTATTCACCACGTTCCAATCCCGAAGGCAATAAAAAAAGACAGGTCATAATACTTAACTATATGCTCAATCAGGGCAGGATAACCCAAGAGGAATATAATGCCGCTATAAACGAGGACGTATATTCCAAAGTAAAGAAGTCCGACATAACAAATGGAGAGGACGCAGAAGCAGGCAATATACACAGCTATTATGAGGACGCTCTTATCAATCAGATCTCAGAGGATCTACAGACAAAGTACAACTGGTCCGTACAGGAGGCCAACAACATTATATATAACGGCGGCCTTCAGATATATTCCAATCTGGATCCCAGAATACAGAAGATAGTTGATACTGAGTATAATGACGACAGCAACTTCCCATGGGTAACATACAGCATAGGAATAGACTACAGAGTTTCTGTAGAGGATATAAACACAGGAGAGCAGACTCATTCTCAGTACAGCAAAATAGCCCGCTCACAGACAGGTGCCGAAGGCTGGGTAGCCGATAAAAAGGCAGAGATAGAAGCAGGTCTTGGACCCAATCAGAGAATAGTTGCGGACAAGGCATACTATACAAAGCAGCCCCAGTCAGCTATGGCTATTATAGACTATCACACAGGTGAAATAAAGGCTATAGCAGGCGGCAGAGGTGAAAAGACTGTAAACAGAGCATTTAACAGGGCTACAGACTCAGCAAGACAGCCGGGATCCGTATTTAAGATACTGGCAGCCTATGCGCCTGCTCTGGATATGGGCAAAATATCAAATGCAACTACTATAGTGGACGAACCATACAGGACATCAGACGGTTATGCTCCAAACAACTGGTGGGGAAAGAGCTACAGAGGTCCCGTATCTATAAGACAGGGTATAAAGGACTCTATGAACATAATAGCCGTTAAGGTAATGGTGGAAACAGGCATAGACCTTTGCTATGACTATCTGCTCAACTTTGGCTTTACCACTCTTGAAAATGACAACCATGCGGCTACGGCTCTTGGCGGTCTTACAAACGGCGTTACTCAGGTAGAGGTAGCGGCTGCATACGGCACTATTGCCAACAACGGTCAGTATCTCAAGCCGTATTTCTACGATAAGGTGCTTGACCATGACGGCAATGTCCTTCTGGAAAATTCTCACGAATCAAAGCAGGTGCTTAAGCCGTCTACGGGATATATACTTACAGACCTTATGACAAGCGTTGTTACAAACGGTACAGGTACTCAGGCAAGACTCAGCAAAATGCCTGTAGCAGGCAAGACCGGTACGACCACAGATGCAAAGGACCTTACATTCGTTGGCTACACTCCATACTATGTGGCAAGCATATGGCTTGGCTATGATAACTACGACGATACCGTAAGGAACATGAACAACATAAATCAGTCCGTACATCTTAGAATGTGGAGAAATATAATGGAACAGGTCCACAGCGGACTTGAGGTGAAGCAATTTGAAAAGCCCGAGGGCGTTGAAAAGATGAAGGTATGCAAAATATCAGGAAAGAAGGCTAACAGCAGAATGGGCTGTCCTTCCGTTACCGATTATTTTGATACTGCTTCCGTAGGAGATTACTGTACAAGCCATAAGGGCTACAAGGGCGGATATTTCGCAAGCTCTTCCGGCTACGGCAGTACATATGACAGCGATGATAACACCGACTCCAACACCTCCAGGAAGAAAACTTCAACTAAGAAAAATACGTCCTCAGACAGCAATGACACTACAAAGGCAAGTACTGATACCAATAACAGCGATAAGGAGACACCGCAGAGCAATAACGATACGGCGCCGTCTGATAATACAGGCGGTGACAGCACGCCTGCCGCTCCGACAGATACGGCTCCGCCTTCTGAGGTAGCTGCGCCTTCGGCTCCGTCAGCGCCGGCAGATACGACTCCGGCTCCTGCTGACACACCGGCTGCGCCGTCAGATACGGCTCCGACCCCTGCGCCTTCTCCGCCTGCTGCTGCAAGCGCTCCCGAAGGAGAAGCCTCTCAATAGGGAAATATTGGTGTTTAATAAATAACCCTTCCACCATTTCAAACAATCTTGTTTGAAATGGTCAGCACTTTCGACAAGCCGAAATCGGGCGACACGATGGTCGCCCCTACAAAATAAAACAAAACTTATGATACAGTTTGTAGGGGCATGCATTGTACGTCCTGTGGGCTAGGTGTGGCTAGGATGGGTGGACATAGGGTGGACACACAAATCAAAAACTGCCGCATCAAAACCTCTTTAAAGGTTTTGATGCGGCAGTCTTATTTATATAATCACACAACTGTTCCTATAAGTCCGCCGATAGCAGCCACCGCCCAGCCGCACAGCACGTCCAGAGGATAGTGGACTCCTGTCATAACTCTTGACATGCCTGTAAACAGAGCCAGTACCATAAGCAAGACACCTATCGGGGGATATACCCATAACCAGCTAAAGGCTATTATCATAGAAGAAGCCGCATGATTGCTTGGGAAAGAACCGTTTTCCTCATGGGAAACAAGCCTTTCGATGCCTTCCCTTACAAAGGGTCTGGGCTTGTTCAGTACCTTCCTGAGCACAGTATTTACAACAAGTACCGCAAAGGGCACAATTATATATCCCTTCACATCGGCAGAATGTCTTACTATAAGCAATAAAAAACCGAGTCCGTAAAAAAACACGTAAACAGGTTTTGACGCTTCCGTAAGAAAGACCGCAGCCTTCTTCACAGCTTCATTATTTAAGGTATGATCGTATATCTTGAAAAAAAGCCTTCTGTTCATTATTCTCCCCAGACACCGTCGCATATAAATTCCGCAGGACCCGTCATATATACGTGATCGTCCTCTTCATTCCAATGTATTGTAAGAGTGCCGCCCAGAAGCTTTACAGCTACAGGCACTCTCGGACATAACCCCTTTATATTGGCGGCTACGACACAAGCGCATGTGCCTGTTCCGCAAGCCCATGTTTCTCCTGCACCTCTTTCCCACACTCTCATTTTAAGATGAGTATCATCGACCTTTTCCACAAACTCTACATTTGTCTTTCTGGGAAAATGCATATCTGTTTCTACAACAGAGCCGTATTTCTTAACGTCAAAATTCATAACGTCCTCATCTATAAACGCAACGGCATGGGGATTTCCCATAGATACGCATGTAAAGGCAAATTCCCTGTCGCAAGATGTAATTTTAAGGTCTGTGACAGGCTCACCCTCCGCCTTTACGGGAATATCCTCAGGCTTAAGCACAGGCTTGCCCATATCTACAGTCATAAGCTCTGCTTCGCCCTTGTCGTTTTCATGTATCTCTATTACCTTTATGCCTGCAAGGGTTTCAAGAGTAATGGGATTCTTACGCACTATATTTCTGTCATAAACATATCTGCCTACGCAGCGTGAAGCGTTGCCGCACATTTCGGCTTCTGAACCGTCGGAATTGAACATTCTCATTCTGACATCGGCTACCTCGCTTGGGCATATGAGCACAAGTCCGTCAGAGCCTACGCCAAAGTGTCTGTCGCTTATTTTCTTGGCGACCGTTGAAGGGTCGTCGACCTTTTCCTCAAAGCAGTTTACATATATATAGTCGTTTCCGCAGCCATGCATTTTTGTAAATTTCATAATTTTCTCCCTTACTGTATGTGTATTTCGTTCCAAACCGTATCGTTTCTTGTAACATCGGTATCTCCTGCCCAGCTGTCATTCTGAGCCTGATATATTTCCTGTTTTTTCTCATTTATATAGTCTGCTCTTATCTGTTCTTTAAGGTCGTTGCCCTTATCCTTTATATCCATTACCTTGAATATATGGTATCCGTCGGCATCTTCCGCCAAAGTGCATTGACCCTTTTTAAGAGCGTATATCTTATCAAGAGTATCCTCTGTATAAAGACTTGGGTCCAGTATAAAGGACTCCTTGTTCCCTTTCGGCGCCACCTCCGACATTACGCTGTCAAAGTCGGCTCCCTTGCTTATCTTGTCATAAGCCGCATGTATCTTGTCGGCATTTGCGGTACCTGCCGCATCTGCCTGAAGAAATATCTCCTTTATTCTGTAATCCATAAAAAGAGATTTGTTTTCCTCATAATAATGATTAAGGTATTCTTCAAACTCCTCCTCGTTTACAACATAGCTGTCTGTCACATAGCTGTAGACCTTCTGCTGTATTACGCCCTCCTCCATAATGGAATATATCTCATCTCTGTCAAGATCAAGGGCTTCAAGCTCTTCGGGAGTAAACTCCGTCATAAGACTGTCTGTCTGCTCTTCTATAGACGCCTTATCCTCTTCGGTCACTTCTATATTAAGAGAAGGCGCTTCCTTTACAGCCGTTTTTACCATAAGTATGGAATTGACTGCATTCTGCTTGGCGACCTCCTCAGCGCTTACGCCGTCAAAATCCGCCTGCCATATATCTGTGCCGCCCTGCTGCTCAAAGCTCTTCTTCTGCTCCTTCAGGTATACCATATATTCTCCACGACCGATTTTATCATTTCCTATTTTTACAACATAACCGCCTGTACCGCAGCCTGTAAGCAAAAAAACAGTCAAAAGCAATAATATAAATTTCTTCATGGCAAACACTCCCTGTGTAACTACCTACTGTTTCATACCGCCTGTCAGCTTTTCTCCCATTACGGTCAGCATAAAAAGGGGAAGCTGCATCATTCTGCCTATTCTGCTGGGCTGTTTCATAAGTCTGTAAAACCATTCCAGTCCATGCTTGACAAAAAATTCCGGCGCTCTCGGCACATTTCCGCACCAGCCGTCAAAGCTTCCTCCTACACCTGCCGCCACTTTGATATTGAGAGCCTTTATATTGTTATATATCCATTTTTCCTGTTTCGGAAAGCCTATGCCTACCAGAAGCAGATCGGGCTTTTTTTCATTTATATCCGCTATTATTTTCTTTTCCTTTTCCTCGTCAAAATATCCATCGGCGCAGCCGACTATTTTAATGCCCTCAAAGCGTTCCTCTATAGCCGCCTTTGCCCTTTCGGCAATTCCCGGAGCCGAACCGAAAAAGTATACCGTCTTGTTCTTATCCTTTATAATATCGAATACGGATAAGAACATATCATATCCCGCAACTCTTTCCTTAATAGGCTCTTTTGTAAACCTAGAGGCGTACACTATGCCTATTCCGTCAGGTACATTCATTGTGCCTGAGTTGAGCACCTCCATAAATTCCTTATCCTTGCGTGCACGCATTACCATTTCGGGATTAGGCGTAAACACCATACTTTTGCCGCTGCTCTCAAGCAAATATATAATTTTATCTACTGCCTCAGAGGGACTTACGTTGTTAAAGGGTACTCCCAAAATTCTGCAAATACTCATAGCTTCGTCCTTTTATTTAATAGTATAGCTTCCCTTTACAAGAAACCACGCCGCTTCCGTTACCTTAACGCCTCTGCCGTCATTTCTGGGTACTATCATGATATGATTCATAGATGCCTTGTGACCGTTGTAAAGAGCCTGTCCCGTTGTAGCGTCGACTATGCCCTCCTTACCGCTTATCACAATATCGCCCTTGCCTGCTCTGAGTATCATCTCTGTACCCTCACCGCCTATTATGGTCTTGCCTACGGCAACGGATACGGGAACATAGCTTCCTCCTGCCGCAACATTGCCGCTGCTGTCTGTAGAGCTGCCTATCATGTTCATTACCTGATTTATTTTGTCGTCCACATAGCTTTTGGATACAAGGGGATCGGCTTCTGAACCTGCATCTGCGGCAAATACGGTACCCATTACAAGTACAACAGAAGCTATAACACTTATAAAGCCTATTACAAATCTTTTCATCTCAAACTCTCCTTTTTATTTCTTATAAGACTGAGCTGAGCTGACAGAAGTCTGTCGTTCTCATCAGCCTTTTTTATCATAGTATCGGCCTTAGCCTTAAGGCAAGCCTTATATTTTTCCATATTGTCAAATATTTCGCATACCTGTGAATATATTTTATTGCTGTCAAGCCTTTCGCTTCTCACATCTCCGCCTTCGGGCATATCCAGCTCCTTGAGATAGTATTCTATCTTAGGGTCGTATATTATACCTACCATAGGTACATTCTGTACTGCTGCAAATATAAGAGAATGAAGTCGCATGCTTATCATAAGATCAAAGCAGCCTACAATGCCCAATATCTGTCCCGGAGTAAAGCGCTTCTTAAGTATATAGCTCTTTTCCTTCATGGCGGCACATACCTTTTCCGAGATCTCTATATCCTTAGGAAATTCCATAGACAAGAGCACAACATTTTTTCCGCTTTTTACTATATCGTCACATACCCTTGCTATTTTAAGTATATAATCGTCGCCGTACTGAGCCTTTGTCCATGCCCTTACCGATACAGCTACTCTCTGTCTGTCAGAGGGGATGCCCTCTTCCTTAAGAAGGGCTTCTGCCTCCTGCCGACTTATGGATTCCAGTTTAAATGCAGGATCGGCAGTAACGGTAACATTGGGATTGGTGACTCCTATGCTCCTGAGATCCTGTTCGGAAAGCTTTTCTCTGAGAGTAATAACGTCTACGGTATTCACAACGCTTTTCACAAGGCGTCTGTTTATGCTGCCTGTAACGGGACCTATGCCGTTGGCATAGAGCATTACCCTCTTTTTAAAGAGCTTGGCGACCTTTATGATACTGAGATAATACAGCAGAGAGCGTGTGCTTGTACCGTTCTGAAGAAGTGTGCCGCCTCCGCTCAGTATAATATCGCTATGTCTGATAGCGGAAATGACTCTGGCCATATTAAAGCGCTGAACAGAAGCTATGCCATATTCAGTTTTAGTAAAATCGGGTCTGTAGCTTAAGGCAGTAATATTAACGTCGCCTGCCATTTTCCTTATATTGGTGGTCATGGCCTGTAATATAGCCTCATCGCCGCAGTTGCCAAAGCCATGATAGCCGGCTATCAACAGATTTATCATAGGTTTTCACCTCTTACTCCTTCTCAGAGTTTATTTTCTTGTTTTCCTCATACCATATACTCATTATAACAGCTGTAAACAGCCAGAAAAGACTTGTCATCATAGGAGTTTCAAACACGTTCTCAAAGAAATTGTGGGCTATAACTCCGCACAGACCTGCCATAATTCCCGTTGAAAGCTCCTTTGCCGTTTTTGTGGAGGCAAGCTTTATCGTTCTGAATGAATTTATCACAACGCTGTAGAGAAGGACGGCAAAGGCGCCAAAGCCCAGAAGTCCCGATTCTACAGCCATTTTAAGCATATTGTTATCCATATAAAAGGTATCTGTCCATGTATAGCCTACAAGATACTTCATGCCGTTGTTCATAGCTACAGCTCCCCCAAAGTGTCCCAAGCCAACGCCTAAGAACAGATTATTTTTAAGTATTTCAAGACCTGTGAGCCAGCGCACAAGCCTTCCTCCTCTCAGAGAGGACTCTATATATTCGGGACTGAGCATATAGCTTATCCTGTCGCCTACGCTTGGTACTGCCACTACCACGAGCACAGCCAATATGACCGCAGGAATTATAAAACGCTTGTCCTTAAGGAGTATATATATACCTGCTGCCAGCATAAAGCCTATCCATGCGCCTCTTGAGAATGTAAACACAAGGCTTGCCAGCATAATGACAGTCATAAGAATGAAGAATATCCTGCTGAGAGTCTTTTTTGTGACCAAAGCAAGAGATACTGCCATAGGTATAGCCATAGTCAGAAGAGAACCGAAAATATTTGGACTTGTGAATATGGAAAACACTCTTGTCCTTACTCCCGCTTCGTTCTGATCTACCCAGCCCGATGGCATCTCAACGCCTACTGCATACTGATACACTCCGTATAAAGCCAGCACGCCTACTATAAGCACAAAGCATAATGTGACGGACTTTGCAGAGCTTTCGCCCTTTACAAGCTGTATCACCACAAAGTACCACAGCATATACTGAACTATGGCACGAAAGCCCTCAACACCTACAGAAAAATCAGAAGAGTTGAGCACAAGACATATGAGCATAGCGGAAATAAAGAGGAAAAGAGGAAAGTCCACAGGAGTTACCTTGAAGTTATCCTCGTCCCTGCTCCTTATCCATTTTACTCCCCAAAGGCATACAAGCCCTATTAGAAAAAGCTCGTCCCATATGCTTGAAATACCGCCTGCAAAGGCTCTTATGACCACGTCAAGTACTCCATAGCCTGCCAGAAAATATACTGCTATATTATAATCGAATATCATCATAGCCACAGCGGAAACGGCAGCTATGGCAGCAATCGCAGCCACAGGTCCCATACTTCCGCAGCCAAGTCCCAGCAATATTCCTATTATCACAACAAAAACAACAAGTCTGTTATTCAAAAAATCACCCCAACACAATATCCGTAAGCCATTTGACAAACCTTACCACAAGGCTTTTGTTAAAAGCGGAGTGGTACATACCGCAAAGCACCACAAACATACCCAGAGCAAATATGCCCCAGCAAAGGCCCATGTTCACAAGCACAACGCTGTCTGTAAATATCATGGAAACAATGCTGCCTATAGGTATGCTCATAAGAAGTATGCCAAAAAGATAGGCAATATTACCCGGTCCCAGACCCTTTATCTTCAATACAAGCGCATAAATAATGCTTCCCTTTATTGCCGGAGAAAGCATATTATGGATAAAGCCGCATATACTGTCTATAATATGTGCTAAAAAGCAAACAGATCTGTATACAAGAGAGTACTGAAACCAAGCCCTTTTGTATATATATCTGTGGCATATGCTGTGAAATATACTGGCATTATAGCACCGTGACACAGCAGATACGCATTTCTTAAGCATACTGCCGTCATATGCCTTCATTGCCTTATTTACAATATTGATAACGATACTGCCAAACAAGCTGCCTGAAACATAATTCATATTATCGCCTACTCGTCCTTCCACTCAATATTCCTTATTCTGCCGTTAGCTTCTACGGACTGAGTCTTTATAATATAGTTATAGCCTACTCTTGCTTCCTGACCTCCTACCTTAAGTATGACGGAGGAGGGATCTATCTTTTCTTTTATTACAACTGTTACGTCCTTCCAAAGAGGATGCTCGCTGAGTACTGCCTTACCTGTAGAGTCTGTGCCTACATAGGCTGCCGGCTCTGTCTTTACGTCAACTATCTCGGCATCGGTAAGCTTGCCGCCTGCGGCAACATGCTCGCCTATTTTAAGATTTTCGCCGACCTCAGGCACCTGTAAGCTTGAAAATACGGTAATATAGCAGTATTTGTCCTCATCAAGAGGATTCATTCCGTCTATATTTCTCTTGTCGGAGGTAAGTCTTACGCCTACTGCGGCTATTACCGCAATTACAACAAGTACCACTATCAAATCGATTATATTCAGCTTGCCGAATATTTTACCCTTTTCGTCTATAAGCTTCATTTTATTTCTCCTTTGCTATTTTGTTATATATATCAACATGGGTCTGAGCCATTTTTTCACAGGAGAACAGCTTTTCTGCTCTGTCGTGAAAGGCGCTGCCCATTTTTATTCTCATATCGTCGTTTCTGCAAAGCCGTCGTATCCTGTCGGCAAGTGCGTTATGATCTCCCGAAGGCACAAGATAACCGCTTCTGCCCTCCTCTATCATTTCGGGAATACCGCCTACTGCCGTAGCTACTGTAGCCGCCGACATTCTGGCGCCTTCCAGAAGAGCATAGGGAAAGCTTTCCGAATAAGAGCTTAGAGCGTTTATATCCATGTATTTATAAAAGCTGTTCATAACAATAGGGTCTGTTATCTGACCTGCCATGTACACTCTGTCCTTAAGTCCGTTTTCCTCTATATATGCCTTGCATTTATCCCACATTTCTCCATTTCCCAGAAGCACAAAGTCAATGTCCTCCTGCTTTTCGGCTATGACCTTTGCCGCCTTAAGGAAAACGTCAACGCCCTTTACGGCATAGAGTCTTGCGGCAATTCCCACATATTTCTTATTGGGAGAATAGGGCACCTTTATCCTGTCAAAAAATTCTTCCTTTTCCATAACAGGCAGCTCGCAGCCAAACTCAATGCCGTTGTATATGACATTGAGCCTTTCCGCCTTGAAGCCTCTCTTTACAAGCATATCCTTAAATGCCTTCGTTACCGTAAAAATATGCTTGAAGCGTCTTAAGGCAAAGGAATTGATAGGCGTGTATATCATCTGCTTTCTGATATTGTCCTTGAAATCCAGCTTATAATCGCTGTGAAGAGTAGTGACCATAGGGACCTTCACCTTTTTCATAATGAAAAGGGAAATATAGTTTGCCCTTGCTCCGTGACAATGGACTATATCGCAACCGCAGGTATTCATATACTCGCATATCTTGCTGAGCACCGATATGTCATACCTTTTTTTCTGAGGTATTATGGTAACGGGAATACCCAATGCCCTTGCTTCCTCTGTGAAGATACCCTCCATAATGCAGAGAAGCTCAGCGTCTATATTCTGTTTTCTCAGATTGGAAAGGAGCGTAAGCACATGAGTCTTTGCGCCTCCTGTATCTCCTCCGCTTATAAAGTGAAGTACCTTCATGTCAAAACCTCGTTACATTCTGTTAAACACATCTGCTAATTTTTCTGTCAGCCGTTTTCTTTCAAAGCCTTCTATGACCCTTCTGTCAGGCTCAAAATCAAGAGCGCCCTTGCACCAGCTGTCATAGTAAAGCTTTATGTTTTTCTTAATGGCAGTCACATCGTCTGTATCCGCCACTATTCCTATTCCGCTCTCCCTTACAAGGTCTGCGGCGCAGCCCTTTGGAAGTATTGCCAAAACAGGTCTGTTTGTATTCATATATTCAAATATCTTGCCTGTATAGAAGGCGTCGGAGCCTCTGCCGCTGCCCTCTATAAGCACAAGCACATCTGCGCCTGTCTGATGGGCTATGCATACATTGTGAGGTACATAGCCAACTATGTCAAAGCTTTCCGTCAAGCCATAGCTGTCTATCTGAGCCTGTAATTTATCCTTATGGTAGTTGCCTATAAGCTTCACAAGTATTTTGCTGCCGTCTATATTGCCCTCGTCCTTAAGCTGTTTTAATGCCTCAAAGAAGGTGTCAGGCTTTCTCCTGCCGTACAATGCGCCTGTATATACCATTGTCATTCTGTCATTGTCAGGCTTATTGTCAACGTCCATATCCTTAAAGTCCTCGACATCATAGCCATTGGGTATAACAAAGAAGTTATCACCCTTTATATTGTTGTTCCTTATGAAATTCTCACGCATTACGGGAGTATTGGTAATAAGCATATCGGCAGTAGTCACAACGGCTCTCTCCATTGCCTTTTCCTTTTTTGTCCTTATGGGACCATAGGGATTGTCAAGAGTATAGGGATTGTTGGTCCACTCGTCACGAAAATCCACAGCCCACTTTATATCAGGCATCTTTTTCTTTATATAAAGTCCCATAAGATGATCGCTGTAAGGCGCAGAGGTAGTGTATATAATATCTATGCCCTCGTTTTTGATCACCTCAAGAGCCTTCTTTTTGGAAAACTCCATCCAAAAGCGTGCCGTATCGGGAATTATGAATTTACCCAGCACCTTTCCGGGTATTCTGAATATGCCCTTCATTTCAGGCAGCTCCCAAGCCTTTGTTCTGTATATTTTAACACCCTTCGGCACGTCTTTTAAAAGAGTTTCGTCTTTAAGGAGCATATTGCCCTCTTCTCTTGTAAAGACAACAGGCTCATAGCCAAAACTTCTCAGATGCTTTACGAACTTAACGCTCCTCTGTACACCTGAACCGCCCATAGGCGGAAATTGATTTGCTATTATCAATACTTTTCTCATAATTGCTTATCCCTTACTATCAGTATTATATAAAAACAACCGATTTTCCTGTGACCAGGTCACGGGAAAAATTATTTTTGTTCCAATGATCTTATAGTTTCAATACTTAACCTTGACAAAGTATCAAGCTGCTTAACGGCATATGTCCTCAATATCTGTATTCTTTCGCTCTGAGGTATACCCTGTTCAATCAGAATCGCATTATAGCTCTCCATATTTGCCATAACAAGAAGCTGATTTATATCTGCATGATCTCGTATATTGCCTTGCTTATCAGGATTCTCATCACGCCATTGCTTTGCCGTTTTGTTAAACAATGCCACATTTAGCATATCCGCTTCGTTTGCATAGGTCATAGACTTCTGAAAAGCAGTAACTTCCTCCGGTATAAGGTTTTCCTTTATCGCATCTGTGTGTATACGATAATTGAGTTTTGACAATTCCCTGTTAAGATTCCAGTTCAGAGAGATCTTACTGTTTTCATCAAGCTTTATCCTCTGATAATCCTTTATAATATAAAGCTTGAACTCGGCAGATACCCATGACGCAAATTCAAAGGCTATATCGGAATGGGCATATGTACCGCCATATCTTCCTGCCTTTGTAACTATGCCTATTGCATTGACGCCCTCTATCCATTTTGTAGGCGACATTGTAAAGGCATTTAACCCTGCCTGCTTTCTAAACCCGTCGAATTCGACGGGTTTAAAATTTTCATTGTGAAGCATTTCCCACAGTCCTAAAAACTCAATGGTATCTCTGCTGCGAAGCCAGTTTCTTATTACATCATTAGGCTCATCGCTTTTATAACGAGCAATATCCGTCAGCGAAATATATTCATTTTTAAAATCCTCTGTATATATACTTATTTCATAGCCATTGGCATGAATAGTATCCTTCATTTGTTTATTAGCCAATTTATTTACCTGCAAAATACACTATCAGTATTATATAAAAACAACCGATTTTCCTGTGACCAGGTCACGGGAAAAATTATCTGCCGTCGCCAAGCAGAACGTATTTGGCGCCTACCTTTTCAACGTCTGCTCTGCTCCAGAAGTTTCTTGTATCAAGTACTATCTTGTTATTCATATTTTCTGTAAGCTTTGCAAAGTCCACATTTTTGAATTCGCTGTGGTTTACGCCAAGTACCGCAATATCGGCGCCCTTTGGTGCTTCATATATATCAAAGTCTTCGGAAAGCTTTTCACTTGCGTGAGGGTCGCATATCCTTACGTTTACACCCTTTGCCCTAAGGCTGTCGGCAAGGTGCATAACGGGAGATTCTCTTACATCGTCTATATCCGGCTTATAGGTAACGCCGTAAAGAGCAACTGTCTTGCCCTCAAGACCGCCTATAAGACCTGCTATTTTATTCTCCACAAACTCAGGCATAGAGTCGTTGTTAAGTCTGCCCTGATGTATAAGCTTTGCATTCTTGCTCTTCTCAACCAAGAACCATGGGTCAAGAGCTATGCAATGACCGCCTACTCCGGGACCGGGAGAAAGTATATTTACTCTTGGGTGCTGATTTGCCATTCTTATAACGTCCCAGCAGTTTACGCCTAATTCTTCGCTCATTTTGGCAAGCTCATTTGCAAGAGCGATGTTTACATCTCTGAATGTGTTTTCCATAAGCTTGCACATTTCGGCAGTAGTGGAGGTGGTAATGAATATCTCACCTTCAACTATGCTTTCATATACCTTCTTTACCTCTATGCTTGACTTCTCGTTTATACCGCCTACTATACGGCTGTTTGTTCTTAATTCCTCCAGTACCCTGCCGGGAAGTATTCTCTCTGGAGAGTGAGCAACAAGAAGCTCTTCGCCTAATTCAAGACCTGTATCTTTAAGTATGGGAAGCATAAGGTCTACTACCGTTCTTGGAGGTGATGTAGACTCCAGTATAACTATATTGCCCTTTCTCACATGGGGAACGATAGCCCTTGTAGCTGACTCGACATATCTCATATCTGCTGTCTTATCCTCATTGATAGGAGTGGGAACGGCTATGATATATACATCGCAGTCGTCGGGGCATGTAGTCTGAGCAGTAAGCTGACCCTTTGCAACGACTTGCTTTACAAGATCGCCAAGACCCGGCTCTTCAATTATTATCTCGCCTTTGTTAAGAGCGTTTACAGCCTTTTCATTAAGGTCGTAGCCCACAACTCTGTGACCCTTTGAAGCGAACATTGCGGCAGTAGGCAAGCCAACGTAGCCTATACCTATAACACAGATGCTTTTCATTTCGTTTTCTTCCTTTCGTTATATAAAATTTATTTCTTTATCCTTGATCCGATCACGGCAAGCTCTTCTTTTATCTCGCCTGTGATCCATAATACGATACCATATACTATAATACCACAAAATACAAATATTGCCAAACATAATTTATTGTCGGGCAGTATAAGCTTGAGCAGCTCTATTACAATAACCATAACTATAGCTGAAAAAAGTATTCTGAACAGGCGTTTAGGCTCTATTGTCCATTTCAGATATTTTCTCGTACCCCACCTTGCCATAATGAAGTATGCAAAGAAGCCTATGAACGTAGTCACAGCGGCTATAGCATAGCTGTCCGTTATCTTTATAACTATATAGAAGAGCACTACCTTCATAACGCCGCTTATAAGGCTTCTTTTAAATATGGCGCCTGTGTTGGAGCTAAGCTCCCAATGCTTTATGGAATATTCGGTAAGTCCTAAGAACATCATGCCCAAAGCCACCCAGAACATTACTATATGTCCCTGAAAATAGCTCTTTTCAAAAAGCGCCCTTGCAGCGGCATCGCTTACGGCAAATACACCTGCTACAGCAGGTATAGCCACAAGCATATACATTCTGACCGCCTGATTCAAAAGCACCTGCACATCGCCCTTTCTGCCCTCTGACCATGCTCTTAATATGGTGGGATAACAGCCTCGCATTACAGAAGCGTTAAGAAGAGTAAAGGCGGTGGATATAAGGGAATAATTTGTCTGATATACTCCCGATGCGCCTAAGCCCAGAGCCGCCGTTACTATAAGAGCATCTGAGCGTGTAAGACATGATGTAGCCAGCTGATTTCCCATAAGGGGCATGCCGTAATCCTTAAGCTCCTTTAAAATAGCCTTGTCCGCCTTACCCTTTATATAGCTGAATATTTTAAGACGCTTTGCGCCTATTACAGAAACTGCCAGATCCGTAAGGAAATAGCTTAAGAATATCCATTCTACCTTATTGCCCCACATCAGGCAAAAGGCTACCATAAGCACAAGCCTTCCGCATACTGTTATGACGGAAAGAAGCAAATTAAGCTTGGCTTCTCTTATGGCTGCCAGCATTGAGATCATAAGCTGAGCCGTATTGTATGTCACAAGCCAGAGTACACAGCATATAAGAAGTCTTTCGCTGTATATGCTCATAAATTTCTGTACTATAGGCGTGCTTCTGAAAAATATTACCGCTATGGCGTAGAATATAAATGCAATAACAACAGAGATGACATTTACCTTGAGCCAAGCCGAAAATACAGTAGAATAGAAATCCTGATGTCTGCCCTCTATATCGTATTTATTGATATAGCGGAGTACAGACTGAACAAGCCATTGTATAGCCACCATGCCTACGGTAGTTATTATAATATTGGCATTGTTATACAGTCCCATCTGGGAATCTATATATAGATAGGTCATAGCAGACATTGTGACAATGCCTACTATACCCTCTATAGCCTTAGCTATCATATATATAATTGTTTCCTTGCCCATTGTAGCCTTTTTGGTTGTGTTCTGCGACATAGCGACCTCACTTAGCCTATATTTTCAAATTCATAGTACATTTCCTTTGAATTGCCCTTGAGTCTTAAATACTGAAGGCTGTTTCCTCTTATGCCTGCAATATTTATATATCTTACTCCGTCCTTAAGCTCGGAATAGCTGCTTTCGCCTACTGATGAAAGCACTATCACATTCTTGCCCTTATCGTGTACGGCAGTTTTGAATATATCGTGAAGAGCGTCTCTCTCCCTATAGTCCTTTATGCCTGACCACAGATAATTTTCCATCATTACGACTATATTGTCCCTGCTCATGTTTGAAATATAGTCCTGCAAGTATCTCCATTGATCAGTACCTGCCGAAGTAACGCTGCTTCCTGCAATGCCTATGGACACAAAGGAAAAATTACTGCTGCTGTTTGTAGCATACTTGTTCTGCCATGCCACAGAGGTCACCCCTGATGTATTGGCGATACCGTCCTTGAGCACAAGAGCTGAAGCATTTTTCGCCATAGCCGAAATAAGAGGACCTGCCTGAGCAGAGCTTATTCCGTTGGCATAGCCGAATAAGGATATTTCCTCATAGTCATCTCCCACAACCGAATCCAGATCTGTATTCATATAGTCGTTTACATAGCTTCTTGCGCCGCTTCCCATGCTTAAAGGAGCAAAAGCCACAAGATTATCTACATATACTGTTCCGCTCAGACCGTCTGCATCGTCTGTGTTAAGACATGATACATATATCTTATCCAGCTTTACGGGAGTTGAAAGATTCTGAGGAACGCTTATTTTTGCCTGCTGCCATTGTGTATTCAAAAGGCTGTCTGCCACAAGTACGTTTTCCTCATGACCGTCGTTATCCGTAAAGCGCACATTCAGAAGATACCTGCTGCCATCGCCCTTGTACCACAGCATAAGATCGGATGTGTCGGCTGGGAGCATTATGGGCTTTTCATCAAAGCCTGCATATACTGCCTGTGTTGTAGTCATATTGTCCGCAAATCCGTAATCTATCCTAAGAGAGCTGTTTCCGTCTGAGCCTACGCCCTTTTCTATGCTTGCAGAGCCTTTAAGCCCTGAGTCTGCCGGATAGAAAAGCACATTCATATTTCTGTTGGATTCAAAGCTGTTTATGGCAATATGCTTTTTGCCTACAGCTATTTTAAGCTTTGAGCTGACGTCATAGCCCGAAGCCGTAAGAGTAGCGGTACCCTCGCTCTTTGCAACAAAATAACCGTTCTCTACAGTACCTATGCTCTCATCGTCTACAGTCCATTTTATATTGTTCTGATCCACGTCAAGGGAATAACCGTCTTTATTCAGAAGGACAGCGTTAAGCTTAGTCTTTTCACCTATGCCCAAAGCATATTCATCGGCTGTAGCCTGCAATGCGGCAGCGCCCTTGAGTATAGTTACATCAACAGATCCCGAAATATCTCCGTATGTAACCGTTATCCTGCCCTTTCCTTCAACTGAGGGGGTAAATTTGTTTTCACTCCAGGTACCGTCAAAGGAGGAGCTGAACTGCAATTTTCCCAGATCGGGATCCATTTCCTTCATGGTACCGTCATAAAGTCTTACATTGACTGTACTTGGGAAGCCCTTGAACATATAGTTATTTTCATTTTCGGCTATATAGGGCTTTAAGAAGGTTGGCTTTCCCGCTTCGCCTACAGCCTTTATGCCCATGCCGTTGGCAACGGAGCGCAATGAACCTTCACTTGGCACATTTACTACCTTTGCGCCGTCGGAGTCCTCTGTCTGCACTACCATAGTAGTAGAGCCGCCTCCGTCAAAGTGTATAGCATCATAGCAGCCGTATTCACGCATAATATTGGCAGCCTCCGTATGAGTAGCGCCTATGCCGTTTCTTCTGCCGTCTATACACACTATGTATATCTTAGTCTTTTCCTTGTTTACGCCTATCATTGTACGGGGATTCCTGACATTCTGACCTATAATAAGGCCTGTAGCCACATTCTCTCCGTTTCTCAGAAGCTCGCCTCCGCCGCTTAAGCCAAGCTCTATAGAGGATATGCTTTTAGCTTCTCTGAATACGAACTTCTCATTTTCGGCAAAGCGTACTTCCATGCCTGTTGAAAACTTAGAAACAACGGCATCTCTCTGGGAGCTTGGCACAGCTATGATATATCCGTTTTCGGGAATGGTCACGGTTTCTCCCGGTCCTGTAATGCTCGTTATGACATTGTCCTCCACCACTATTTTGGAAAGCTTTGTAAATGTTTTGTCCAGCGAAGACGTATCTGACATAACGCTTCTGTCAAAATATACCGGCTTTGAGAAATCCGTTACCTTGTTCTTGGCGCCAAGCACTATTGAACTGTCAGAAGGTCCGTAAAATCCCATTGAGCTTTTCACATAGTCTATAAAGGGCACGCCCTCATTGTCTATGAAAAAGCCTGCATATCTGTTCTCGCTGCCGTTGTAGTAGTTCTGAGCGGCTATCATCTGTCCGTCTCCCGCTACCTGTCCCATGCTTGACATTCTGCTGCCTGAGCCGAAGAAGTCGCCGTTGACAGCGGCTATAACGCCGTTGTCCTTTGCCAGCTTGTCCACAGAGGACTTGAAGCCCAAACCGTTTACGCTCTCTATAACATCAAGGGCAAGACTGCTCTCAGCTGCGTCTATGGTCAGTACATATACGTCCATCCAGCCTGCGGGATAAAGCCTTCTGCTCTTTTCATATGTCAGTCCCTTTGCTATTTCCTGTATATCCTTTTTTTCATAGAGTACTCCGTTTGCCGCAGCAGTATTCACAAGTCCCAATGATGACAATGCCATAGCTAATGCCATGCCTATGCCGCTTAATCCTTTCACTATCTTTTTCATATACAAATCTCCAATCATAAGAAATTACATTAATACATTATTGATTATACAACTATATCGATCAAATTTCAACGAATTAGGGATTATGTAATTTATTTGTAAAAAAAAGAAGCTTTGCCATAGAGTATTCGGCGGTGATACCATGCGGCAAAACTCAAGAGCCGGAGTTGAGAGGAAGGCGTTGAGTTTTTTGTTTGTTGGCGTAAATTCGACCCTTCAGTCAGTCACGTTCAAAACATCTTAGCCCAAAATTTTTGACGTGACTGACAGCTTCCCTTCTCTGAAGGGACGCCTTAGGTTTATGTTTCTCAAATGCCTTAATAATGTTAAAAAGCTAGTATTTATAACTTACTAAGGAAATGGGAAGTACACATACGTAAGCCGTCCCTCTTTGAGGGAAGGCAAGGGAAGGGTACCAAACAAAAAATCCACAGCCAAAACAAAGCTACCCCATTAAGATCCGTTTTCATCACAGATCATAATGGGGCAGCTGTATTTATATGATTTATTAAAATTTTATTATTTTTGCAAAGCTCTTATATCATTTGCTTTTATATTCAGCGCCAAGAGAGTTGACACCCATAACGCCCTTAGCCTTGCTCCAGTAATTGTCAGGGCTTTCAAGAGGAGCCTCGCTTGCATTTGTATACTCTGTTTCCTGAGTGAGAGTGCCTACCACATCGGGTTCTCCGCCGTTGTATGAAACGATACCCTCTACGTCATAGTTATACTCGTCAGGCTTAGCGCTGTAAAGTCTTACATTGGCGCCTGCATTGTCATATACCTGACAATTCACTATCTTAAGAGAAGGATTGGAGTTGGTTGTGATACCGTTGTTGCCGTTGCCGTACGCCTTGCAGTTAATAAGCACATGCTGTACCGCTACATTTTCTCCTCCGCACTTGAAGCCGTTGTTACCGCCTGCGTTATAAGGAGTTTCGGTACCGTCCTCATTAAGTCTCCAGCCGTTTCTGTAGGACTCGCAGTTTTCAAGAGTCACAGCGCCTATAGCGCCTGTGCCTACCTTTGTATAGAGATCCCAGCCGTCGTCTACGTTGTTGTGTGACTTACAGCCTATGAACTTGTTGCCCTGACCTACAGTCAGCTTAGCGCCAAAACCGTCGGCATTTATCATAGAAGGATCGCAGTTGTTATAGGACTCGCAGTTTATTACCGTATTGTATGCGGGCCAGTCCTCCTTCTGCTGCAAGCCGCTTACACGGCTTATCTGAAGGCCCATATCTCTGTTATCGTGGAATTTACAGTTTTCTATAATATTATAGCTTCCGCCAAGATGGAAGGCTTTCTGGTTCTCTGCGGAGTTTACGAACTCTATTCCCTTGAAGTGCCAGTAATTGCCTGTAACAACGGCATTTGCCGTAATATTCTGACCGTCTATTATTACCTTGCCTTCTGTTTCCGCTTCAACGGTTTTCATTCTTCCCGCTTCACCGTTATCGCCTAATATTACCTCTATAGGCTCGGTCCTCTTATACACACCGTTTTCAAGTATAAGCGTCTGTCCCGGTGCAAGGAAGCCTATGCCTGTATCTATATCGTATGGGTCCTCCTTAGTGCCTGCTGCGTTAAAGCGTCCGTCGGGAGAAGCATATACTACGGGTACATTTGAGTTATAGCTCTTGTGATATATATTCTCTCTTATTACAAGAGGCTCATAGCTTGTCAGATTAAGAGTATCGTCGGGAGTATATACCGCTACCAGCTTGTTGAGTCTGTTAGGCTCCAGATTAGCCCTAAACTGACTTACATCGGAAATAGGAGCGTCCTGAGCAACTATATTGTCATTCATCTTAATGGTGACGGTACCCTTGCTGTCGTCTACGTCAAGCTTGAAGGTATAGTCGGTATTTGTTGCATAGGTATCATCTCTGAAATATATAGCAGGTGTTGAAGGCGTTGTTTCATTGTTGACAATAGTCTGATCCGTAGCCTTTTCCGTTTCATAGAACTCTACGTTTTCAACGTCTATCTCAGCCCATCTTGCTGCAAAGAAGCCTACATATGCAACATTAGGATCCTGTACCGTAAGGAAGCTGTCGTCATAATAATATGTGTCAAGGGTCTCATCTGTCTGATAATTATAGCACTTGGCATAAAGACCGCCATTCATTCTTTCAAGAGTTATTCTGTATCTGTTGCCCTCCTTAGGGAAATCTGAGCTTACCGCATAGGGACCTACTCTTGTGCCGCCGCCGTCTATTGCCGTAACTCCTTCTCTTACAAGAAGGTTTATCCTGTTTATTTTTGTATTCTTCTCATAGCTTAAGCTTGCAGGATCGGAAGGCCAGCCTGTGCCGCTGTAGCCGCCAAGCAAAGCCATATTTGATGCAAATACCTTGTTGTTACTTACAGGTATTGTGACTCCGTTTTCGTCTAATTTGGCGCCGCTTGGGTCTATTGTAAGGGCTCCGTCAGTACCCTCAAGAGGAACAACGTCCCTTGCCATGATACCAAAGGCCTCCTGACCGTTTCTCTTTGTATCGTCATTGTTGTGCTCAAGATATTTCACAACTGTAATATCTGCGCTCAGCTTGAAATCGCTGTTGCCTGCAATATCGGTAAAGTAATATGTCATACCGTCATGGTCGTTCGTTATCTTGCCTGCGCCGTCCCAAGCTCTTACGGTTATCTTGCCCTGTGCCGTACCCGGTACCTCCGGGATAGTGCCAACGCTCTCAATGCCCTTGTCATAGCCTGAGCTCTGACCAAAGGTAGCGTCTCTCCAGCTGTTGTTCATATCCGCAACAACGGTAACGGGAAGCTCTATGCTTTCAAAGCCCTCCGCCCCTATGCTCACAGATGTAGTGCCGGGAGCTGATGTGTCAAATTCGGATCTGTCTACGGTATAGTCTGACAAAGGCTCAACATCGCCGTTGTCATAGCTTATTGCAACTACCATATCGGTAACGTCAAAATCCTGACCTACAGCATATGTAGTTCTGGGATATTTTGTTATAACTATTTTTTCAGGCTGTCTTTCAAATACATTTACCTTAAATTCAGCAACGGCTTCGGGATTGGAAACAGCTGTGACCTTTACGGTCTTTGTGCCGACAGAGCTGCTGTCAAAGCCTGATACCTTGTATTCATCGGACTTCATTATCTCGGTAATTTCCTTATTGGCGCTGTTTATATATGTAGATGATACGACCATGCCGGTGGTGTCCAGCTCATCGCCAAGATAGTATATATCCTTTTCGGGAGCCTTTACGCTGAGAGCCGAAACCTTATTCTTGCTGATATTTATATAGAATGTGCCGTTCGTATTGGAAGCAACGCCTTCCTCCTTAGCTCTGTATACCTTTATCTGCTTTCTGCCTGTGCCTGAAATGGCATCTCCGTCCTCTATCTGTCTGCCATCGCATGTAAAATAGTACTGCTCAGGCTCAAGTACTGCATGAGTACCGTCTGAATAATCGGCTGATACCTGTATTCCCTCAGTTCTGAAAAGATCTCCGCAGGCATAGGCGGTCTTTATGGGATTGTAGTCTACATTAATGGACTTTGCTTCAAGATTCTTTACCTCTACGGGTATCTGTACGGAAGCCGCTCCCTTTGAAAGAGTAACGGTCTGCTTGCCTATCTTTTTAGGATCATAATCCTTTACAAGAAAGTCCTTTGTTTCCTCTCTTGTGCCATCGTCGTATATTACTGTACCCGTAAGCCCTGAAATATCAAGAGCATCGCCGTATATATATTCCTTCTTATAATCTCCGCTCAGCTCTATTGACAATGCCTTTTTGCTGTCTATGGAAATATTTACATCCGAAAAAGTCGCCTTTGCATTTCTGGCTATATAAAGACAAGGGTATATTTCGTTTTCAAAAGCTGTCATCTCAGTTACCTGAGAGTTATCTCCGCATGTAAGGGTATATACATTGCCCTCCTTGACTATTGAAAGATCAAATTTGCCTATAGAGGAGCCTTCATTCTTAAAGGGGTCTGAAAGCGGCTCTCCTATGGTCTTTTTTTCGGAAGAATCTCTTGACATAGCTCTTATTGTAAGATCGTCTGACTTGCTTGGAGCATATGTGCCTATAAAAATACTGTCGTCGTATGAAATATCGTCGGTCTTGTGATAAAGTGAATCCAGTACGCCTATGCCTACAGAACCCTGCTGGGGATTGCTGCTTTCTTCAAGAGTGTTGTATTCATCAATGCTTACAGATGCGGAAAATACAAAATTATCCTCATTGGAAAGCTCCTTTGCATAGTATATGATGCTGTCCTCATCATCTGTAAATTTACCGTTATTTGCCTTTTGATTTTCAAGCACAACGCTATTGTCCTCAGCTGCGGTCACGGTAAAGCTTGTGCTGCCCTCCTTACCTGTCCAGCCCGATAGCCAGGTATTGTCCACAGCAGACATTACCGGCAAAATGCCTGTATTTCCAAAAGCCAAGCTCAAAGCCAGACTTATACCTATCAATCTTTTTTTCATTAGGAAACCCCCTTGTGATTTATAAAAGTCTATATGTAATCATTATAATATTTATGGGGGAAAATTGCAATAAAAGATAATACTTTTTTTATTAAAAATCTGTTAAGATATGATATATGCCAAAAATATCAAAATACTCTTGCACAAATTTATAAAAAAGCTTATATTTAATATAGGATATACTCGAAGGAGGTGCGCTTATGTACGAAGAAATGATAGAAGCAATAAGGAAAAAAACAGATATGGTACCGTCAATAGCTGTGGTGCTGGGTTCGGGATTAGGAGGCTTTGCCGATGAAACGGACATAGAGGCCTTTGCAGACTACAGCGATATACCCGGCTTCCCTACCTCTACCGTAGAAGGACACAGAGGAAGATTCGTATTTTGCCATATAGGCAAGACCCCTGTTGTGCTTATGCAGGGAAGGGTGCACTACTATGAAGGCTACCCTATGGACAAGGTCGTACTGCCAATAAGGATAATGCGGCTTCTCGGAGCTAAGGTGATACTGCTTACAAATGCAGCGGGAGGAATATGCTTTGATATGAAGCCCGGTGATTTTATGGCAATAAAGGACCATATTTCATTTCTTGTGCCCTCACCTCTCAGAGGTAAAAATATAGACTGTATGGGACCACGTTTTCCCGATATGACAAATGTATATGACAGTCAGCTTAGAGAAATAGTAAAGAAAAAGGCTATGGAGCATGGGGAAAATATGAGAGAGGGAGTATATGCTCAGCTGAGCGGACCAAACTTTGAAACACCTGCCGAAATAAGGCTTCTGAGAACGCTTGGAGCCGATGCCGTAGGCATGAGTACAGCCTGCGAGGCCATTGCCGCAGTACATTGCGGCATGAGAGTGTGCGGAATATCATTCATATCCAATTTGGCGGCAGGACTTTCCGAGACTCCTTTGAGTCATGAAGAGGTACAGAAAACAGCCGATGAAAAGGCGCCTGTTTTCAGAAGGATCGTAAGATCCGCAGTTGAAGGCTTCGGTGATATATTATGATAAGATTCTATAATTGCAAAATACTTACGGACAGCTTTGAAATTACAAAAAACAAGGAGCTGTGGGTAAGCGGTAATAGGATAGGATATATAGGAGATAAAAAAGAAGGGATATTTGAAAGAGAAATAGACTGTATGGGAAATGTCATCATACCGGGCTTCAAAAACGCCCATACCCATTCAGCCATGACATTTCTGCGCTCATATGCAGACGACCTTCCTCTTGACAGGTGGCTCAATGAAATGATATTCCCTATGGAAGCACGACTGAGTGCCGATGACGCTCTTTGCTTTTCAAAGCTTGCCATAGCAGAATATGTTTCGGGAGGTATCACATCTGTATTCGATATGTATCTATATCCCGAAGCTATGGCGAAAGCATGCCTTCAGACAGGCTTCAGAGCCTCACTTTGCGGTGCTGTGAATAACTTTGTGAGCAGTCCCGAAGAGCTGGAACGGGACTTTATAAAATACAACGGTATTATGGACACCCTTTCATTTCAGCTTGGCTTTCATGCAGAATATACAACGGATATAAAAATACTTGAAAAAATAGCTGCTCTTTCCCATAAGTACAATGCACCTGTTTCAACTCATTGTGCCGAAACCGAAAAGGAGGTCGCAGAATGCAAAAACAGACATGGCAAAAGCCCTGTAGAGCTTTTTAACGACATAGGGCTAATGGATAACGGCGGCAGCTTTTTCCATTGCGTTCACCTGTCAGAAAGGGATATTGAATTATTAAGAGAGAAAAATATAACTGTGGTAACGAATCCCGCTTCCAACTGTAAGCTTGCAAGCGGTACCGCTCCATTGACAAGACTTGACAGAGAGGGCATAAGACTGGCAATAGGCACAGACGGTCCTGCCAGCAACAACGCTCTTTCCATGTTCAGGGAAATGTATCTGGCAACAGCTCTACAGAAGCTGCAAACGGAAAATGCTTCCGCCCTTGTGCCTGAAAAGGTGCTTGAAATGGCATGCCGAAACGGCGCCTATGCTATGAATACCGACAACGACTGTCTTAAAGAGGGCAAGCTTGCAGACATTGCCGTAATAGACCTTCACAAGCCAAATATGCAGCCTGTTAACAATATTGTTAAAAATATCGTATACAGCGGCGGAAATGAAAATATAATGCTGACTATGGTAAACGGCAAAATACTTTATGAAAAGGGCCGATTCTTCATAGGGGAGGATATTGAAGAGCTTTATGAAGAATGCAGAGAAAGAGCAGAGAGAATAAAAAATACAGACTGAAAACAGATCTTGACTCAGGCATGACAGGTATGCAAAAGGAGCGGACTATGGCAAAAAAAGACAAGGACATAAAAACAAATGCAATGCGTATACTGGACAGAAACGGAATAGACTACAAGGTAGTCACATATGAATGCAGCGAATTTACAGACGGAATATCCATAGCCCGCAAGCTTGGCGAGCCTGAAGAGCTTATGTACAAAACTCTTGTAACAGAAGGAAAAAGCGGAGATTTTTTTGTATTCGTGATACCTGTGGCAAAGGAGCTTGATCTTAAAAAAGCGGCAAAGAGCGTAGGCGAAAAGACTGTAGAGATGATACACGTAAAGGATATAAACAGAATAACAGGCTACATAAGAGGCGGCTGTTCGCCCTTAGGCATGAAGAAGAGCTTCGCAACGGTAGTGGACAGCAGCGCAGAAGCTCTTGATCGTATGATAATAAGCGGAGGGCGCATAGGCTCTCAGATAATACTTGATCCAAAGGACCTTATAGCTGTTACAAAGGGAAAATTTGAAAATATAATTCACAGGGAGAACTGATATGGAGCTGGCATTTATAGCATTTCAAAAAATGATAGTAATGTTTATGATACTTATAGTCGGTATCATTGCATGCAAGGCCAAAATAGTGACCAAAGAGGGAAACGCCGTTCTTTCGGATCTTCTTTTGCTTGTGGTAAATCCCTTTGTAATATTCATGAGCTTTCAGATAGACTTTACGCCCGAGCTTTTTGTAAAGCTGTGGATCTCTATGGGCTTTGCATTGATATGTCATGCCATAGCAATACTTATAGCCTATATTGCCATAGGCAAAAAATCGGAGAATTTTGATATAGAAAGGATCTCCGCCATATACTCCAACTGCGGCTTTATAGGCATACCTATAATAAGCGCTCTTTTCGGTCAGGAGGGAGTATTCTATCTGGCTTCATATATAGCGGTGTTCAATATACTCCTGTGGACTCAGGGCTATATACTCATGACGGGAAAGACCGACATAAAGCATATAGTTAAGGGCATATGCTCACCCTGTGTTATTGCTGTTTTTCTGGGCATAATATGCTTTTGTCTTAAAATAAAGCTTTTTGCTCAGGCAGAGGAGGCATTTACACATATCGCAGCAATGAATACACCTCTTGCCATGATAGTTGCGGGGGTTACGATAACACGGTCAAATATTTTAAAAGCCATAAGAAACATAAGACTTTACTATGTATGTTTTCTAAAGCTCATCATAATTCCCATTGCTGCGGCATTTGTGCTTAAGCTTTTCAAGGCAGACAACATGCTTACAATGACATCTGTTATTGAAACGGCGTGCCCTGTAGGAGCCTCCTGCACAATGTTTGCAATACGCTACAACAGAAATTCCGTATATGCTTCAGAGCTTTATACCGTTTCAACACTTCTTTCGGCTCTGTCCCTTCCAATCGTAATTATGATTGCTGAGTTAATGTAAATTTTTTATGGACAAACGAATTAAAAAATGATATAATTTAAATGAATGTAAAGAGATCGGAGCTTTAGAGCAATTTTATCCCCACGAGGTAATCGTTATGAAAGAATTAGTTATAGGCAATATAAGGGCAAAGGTTCCTATAATTCAGGGAGGTATGGGAGTAGGCATATCTCTTCACTCTCTTGCCGGCGCAGTAGCTAAGGAGGGCGCCATAGGCGTCATAAGCGCAGCGCAGCCCGGTTTCAGAGAAGAGGACTTCTACACCAACACCACCGAAGCAAACATGAGAGCACTTGCAAGAGAAATAAAGCTGGCTAAGGAAATATCAGAAGGCGGCATAATAGGCGTAAATATAATGGTTGCCGCTACTCATTATGACGAATATGTAAAATGCTGTATAGAAAACGGCGCTGACATTATCATATCAGGCGCAGGTCTGCCTATGGATCTTCCTAAGTATGCGGAGGGCTCCGACATCAAGCTGGCGCCCATAGTATCCTCCGCAAAGGCGCTTAAGGTCATACTCACCCGTTGGATAAAGAAATACAACAGAGTGTCAGACCTTGTTGTAATAGAAGGACCTAAGGCAGGCGGTCATCTTGGCTTTAAGGCAGACGAGGTCGAGAATATAGACAATTTCGACAGCGAGATACTTAAAATACTTGAGCTCAGAAACGAATTTGAAGAAAAAACAGGCTGTAAAATACCTGTTGTGTTCGGCGGCGGCGTATATTCCAAAGAGGATGTGGAGCATTGCATAAACGATCTGGGTCTTGACGGCGTACAGATGGCAACACGCTTTGTTGCAACTGAGGAATGCGATGCGGATATAGCCTTCAAGCAAGCCTATATAGACGCTAAAAGAGAAGATGTCGTCATAGTAAAAAGCCCTGTGGGAATGCCCGGCAGAGCACTTAACAACAATTTTATAAAGAATGTCGTGCCAAAGGGCTGCAAGGTGACAAGGTGCTTCAAATGCCTGTACCATTGCGATCCTGCCACAACGCCCTACTGTATTTCAGCCGCACTTTTCAACGGAGCTAACGGAGATCTGGATCACGGTCTTATATTCTGCGGAGAAAATGTGTATAAGGTAAACAAAATGACTACAGTCAAGGCTATCATAGACGAAATAAAAGGAAACTGAAAAAATTCAGAAATAGGATGACATGGGGGAGAGTCGCCTGAATAAGGGGATAATGTCGTCCTTTTTTATAGAAAGAGGCTTACATAATGGAAAAAACTCAAACTCCCGCACCGGACAACAGCGAGCTTGTAAAGCTTGCTGACAGAATGAAAAGAGAACCTACTAAAGAAAACAGACTGTTTTTCATACAGAAGCTTTTAGGCTCATCTCTCATACTGCCTGTAATGGTCATTCCCGAACCTGTAAACAATACCATACCCGCAGATGCAACGGTCAGCTTCATTTCTATGAAAACAAGTACCGGTCTTAACTATCTTACAGCCTTTACATCTATGGAAGAGATGAACAAGTGGAATAAAAATCCCAATAAACTGTACTTTATAAGACGATATAACAGTATCAAAAGACTTATACTGGAGGAAAGCAAGGGCTACGACGGTTTTGTAATAGATCCCTGCGGCTGTAATATAGCGGTCAAAAAGGATTTCCTTCAGGGAGTTGAAAGAATCGGGGATCCCACAATGATAATAAGACCCGAAAGAGTCGAAACGCAAGGAAATATGGGACTTATGGCAGTCAAGGATCCTCCTGCTCCTCTTGTGGAAGCCCTTAGGGACTATATGAAGGACGTAAGCTGTATAAGATCTGCCTACATAATGCAGACGATAAGAAAGGGCGATGACAAGGCAACGCTTATTATTATAGTGGACTTCCGTTCGGAAGGAAGAGGACTCAAGGAAGAATTTGACGGAATCGCAGCAGCGGCGCATACCGTCATTAAAAAGGGCGAAAGTATAGGGCTTATGCCTGCCTTTGATAAAATTGCACGAGAAAGCATAAAAGGCGTAGAGCCCTTCTATAAAAAGTGAGGAAAATATATGAGCAAAAGGTTATCTCAGATAATGGAAAAGGTGAAAACTGAAAACACAAGAGAAGCAAGGGCGGAATTTATAAACGAGCTGACTCAGGAAAGTTTTCTTGTACCCATGATAGCAAAAACCAAAAAAGGAGACGACGGCAGAGAGGTGCTCTCTGAAATATCCCATTTCTCAATTGCCTCAGAGGGTCACAGCTATCTCATGGTATTTACATCTGTAGATGAAATATCCAAATGGAGAGATGATGTGCAGTTCATAGAGCTGAGCTTCAAAGATATTCTGGGTCTTGTAGAGAAGGACGGCGCAGACTATACCGGCATAGTTATAGACCACAGCGGTCCTAATATGGCTATAGGAAGAAATGTGCTTGAAAAACTGAAAAAATAGTGTTGACAAATTTTAACGAATATGTTATTATATCAAAAGTGCCGTAGACAGCAGGTGACGAAGGTCTCAAAGCGTAAGCGCCAGCCGAGGATACATCATTTTTGATTTGTATTTTACCTCCCTGTCTATGGACAGGGTTTTTTTATACGGCTCACATTATTATAATGCAGGAGGTGTAAAAGTTATGGCAAATGTTGAACAGAAGCAGGTCGTTGTAAACGAAATAAAGGAAAAGCTTGAAAAGGCTACTTCTGCTGTATTGGTCGATGCCAGAGGTCTTACTGTTGCTGAGGACACAGCTTTAAGAAAGCAGCTCAGAGAAGCAGGCGTTGACTACAAGGTTTACAAGAACACTTTAATGAACTTTGCGGTAGACGGTACTCAGTATGAGGGCTTGAAGGATTACTTTGCCGGTCCAAGCGCTATAGCTATATGCTATGAGGATCCTACATCAGCCGCAAGCATTATCAGCAAGTTCAGAAAGAATGCAAAGGCTCTTGAATTCAAGGCAGGCGTTATAGAGGGAACATGCTATGACGCAGAGGGCATGAAGGCTGTTGCCGACATTCCGTCAAGAGATGTACTTCTTTCAAAGCTTCTCGGAAGCTTCAAGTCACCTATGGGCTCTTTTGCAAGAGTTATACAGGCTATTGCCGACAAGAATGGCGAAGCTGCTCCGGAGGAGGCACCTGCGGAAGCATAAGGTGTGCATAAGCTATTAGCTTTTAACAAAATCAATTGATCTAAAATATCGAAATGGAGGATAAAAAAATGGCTAAATTATCTATTGAAGAAATTATCGCTGCTGTTAAGGAACTTACTGTTCTTGAGCTTAACGATTTAGTAAAGGCTGCTGAGGAAGAATTTGGTGTATCCGCAGCCGCAGGTATGGTAGTTGCTGCAGGCGGCGCTGCTGCAGGCGGAGAAGCTGCTGAAGAAAAGACTGAGTTTGACGTAGAATTAACTGAGATCGGTTCTGAGAAGATCAAGGTTATAAAGGTAGTAAGAGAGATCACAGGTCTCGGTCTTAAGGAAGCTAAGGAATTAGTTGACAGCGCTCCAAAGGTAATCAAGGAAGGCGCTTCAAAGGACGATGCTGACAGCTGCAAGGCTAAGCTTGAAGAAGTTGGCGCTAAGGTTACTTTAAAGTAATAATACACACATATCCGCTCTTTAAAAACAAGAGCAAGCAAAAACCACCTGCTGTTATAGGCAGGTGGTTTTTTTGCGGAGAAATTTGTTTAGTATAATATCGATATTAATGTTAAAAAGCCAATATTCATAACTAACTAAGAAAATATGGAAAACTTCTATCTGGGCTCCCCTTCGTAAGGGGAGCTCAGACTGTCGAAAAAATAATATTCAGACTGCAAATAAAAATTGAAGTAGTGAACAGCTTTCAAAAAAGCGCTGGTCGCATTACTGCGTAATGCTGCTCGCCATGCAACCAGGTCGCAGACTTTAATC
>CANQBT010000003.1 GCA_947589405.1 uncultured Clostridia bacterium
CTGCCCTTGATACTCTTGAGAGCATAAAAAAGGCAACTGCCCATATAAACATTATTTCGGTAATAGGTCTGCCCTTTAAATACTGCTCCAATCTATACAACTGCGCAGCCGTTATATACAAGGGAAGCACATTGGCGCTTGTTCCCAAATCATTTCTGCCTAATTATAACGAATTTTATGAGATGAGATGGTTCAGAGAAGCCCCTACGGACACTAAGATAATAAGCTTTCTTGGTGAGGATGTCTGCTTCGGCACGGATATTATAATAAAGTCTGTAAATATGCCTGAGCTTACTCTTGCCGTTGAAATATGTGAGGACCTTTGGAGTGTCATACCTCCTTCTTCAAGACATGCTATGGCGGGAGCCAATATTATTGCAAATCCTTCTGCGGGAAATGAGATAACAGGCAAGGCAATATACAGAAGATCACTTGTTGAAAATCAGTCTGCAAGAGCCATATGCGCCTATATATACGCCTGTGCAGGCTATGGGGAAAGCACTACCGACGTAGTGTATTCGGGACACGATATAATAAGCGAAAACGGTATTGTGCTGGCGGAATCTCAGCGGTTTACAAACTCCATAATATATGCCGATGCAGACGTATACCGTCTTGCTTCCGAAAGGCAGAAAAATTCTTCATTCAGAACAGATGATGCGGACTATACCATAGTTGAAATAGATTTTAATGAAAATACAGCCGAAACAAACAGATATATAGATCCGGCGCCCTTTGTACCCAAAGATATGAAGAAGAGGGAAAAGCGCTGTGAAGAAATAATAAATATACAAGCTATGGGTCTTAGAAAAAGAATAGAGCATATCGGCTGCAAAAATGTAGTGATAGGAATAAGCGGAGGACTTGACTCCACACAGGCTCTTATCGTATGCGCAAGAGCCTTCGATATGGCAGGACTGGACAGAAAGGGCATCATAGCCGTAACTATGCCCTGCTTCGGCACTACGGACAGGACCTACAGCAATGCGGTAAGCCTTATTGAAGCGCTGGGCGCTAAGCTTATTGAAATAAATATAAAGCCTGCCGTGCTTCAGCATTTCAAGGATATAGGCCATGACGAAAGCGTAAAAGACCTTACCTATGAAAATTCACAGGCAAGAGAGAGAACGATGATACTTATGGATATGGCTTCCAGATATAACGGCTTTGTGGTAGGCACAGGCGATCTGAGTGAGCTTGCTCTTGGCTGGGCTACCTATAACGGCGACCATATGAGCATGTACGGTGTAAACTGTTCTATACCCAAGACTCTTATAAAATACCTTATACAGTATGAAGCCGATACCACAAATGACAAGAAGCTCAGAGCCGTACTCTCGGATATACTGGACACTCCCGTATCTCCCGAGCTTCTTCCTCCCGACAAGGAAGGAAATATCGCTCAGATAACTGAGGACGTTGTGGGTCCCTATGAGCTTCACGACTTCTTCCTTTACAATATGATGCGTCTTGGCTTTGAGCCTGACAAAATATATTATCTGGCTAAAATCGCCTTTAAGGATAAATATGACAACAAAACTATTTACAAATGGCTCAGAAATTTCTATTGGCGCTTTTTCTCTCAGCAATTCAAGAGAAGCTGCATACCCGACGGTCCTAAGGTCGGTTCCGTAAGCCTGAGTCCACGAGGCGACTGGAGAATGCCAAGCGATGCTGTGGTAAATGAATGGCTCAAAAAATTAGACGGTATTAAATGATGTGAATAATTTTTGAAGATGTTGAATGGGGTGTACTGTTGTAGGGTCGCACCCTTCCGTCCGCCCAATGCAAATGTAATGTTATTTGAAAGAATTGGTTGGGCAGACACCTTCCCTTACGCCCTAAAGGGCTAAGGGACGGCTTACGTATACGTAAATTCACATTTCTTAATTAGAAATAAATTTTAGCTTTTCAACATTACAAAACATTTGAAAAAAGTTAACCTAAAGCCGCCCCTCTTATATAACAACACCACCAAATACGCCGTAATTCCTTGCGATTATATAGGCGGTATACAGCACATACATTAATATCATAAAGGCGCCAATGCCCTTTCCTACGGTATTCTTTTTAAGTATTATTGCAAGCACTATAAGATTTACCGCTATAAGAAGGCATACGTCTATGACGGATTCAAAGCCTACGGTTATTTTGTGTACAGAAGAGGAGATACCCAGAACAAGAAGTATATTGAATATATTGGAGCCTACCACATTGCCAAGAGCAAGGTCGGCTTCATTTTTACGTGCGGCAACAATACTTGTGACAAGCTCGGGAAGAGATGTGCCTATGGCAACTATTGTAAGACCTATAAGCGTATTGCTCATGCCAAATTCTTCAGCTATAAGCCTTGCGTTGTCTACTACAAGATCTCCGCCTATTATAACGCCTGCCAAGCCTACGATTATAAGACCTATACTTACAGGAAGGGAACGCTGCTTTATTTCATCATCTTCCTCAATACCGATGCCCTTTGCCCTTGCGGCAAGAGTGGATCTTATAAGCATTATAAGATAAGCGGCAAAGAATATGAGCATAAGTATACCGCACCAGTTTGAAAGACCGGGAGCACCGCCTATAAAATATACTATTAATAAAAATACAAGAAGAAGCACCGTTGCCAATATTGAAATGGGATAATCTCTCTTTATAAGATCCTTTGTAATATTTACAGGCTGCATAAGGGCGCATACGCCTACTACCACTAAAAGATTGAAGAAATTAGAGCCTACAACATTGCTTACGGCTATTTCATTGGCACCCTTGAATGCCGCAGAAATACTGACAGCCGTTTCCGGCGCAGATGTTCCCATAGCTACTATCGTAAGTCCTATTATTATTGAAGGGACCTTCAATATCTTCGCTATAGAGCTGCTGCCCTCCACAAAGAAATCCGCACCCTTTATAAGGCATACAAATCCTACTACCAACCATAAATACATCATTTGTTTTTTCCTCCTCGTGTAAAAAATAAAAGACCTTTACTGCATCAAAAAGACACAGTAAAAGTCTTGCTTCTAAAGATACGTACCGGGGTATTCATTTCCCGTATTGACGATAGCGTATACAGCCGATATATTCCTTAGCTGTAAGCTACTCCCTTTTACTTGATTCAAGTATATATTAAAAATACATAGCTTGTCAACAATTATTTTAATTTATTTTTTACAAAATCCGCAAGAGCGTCCCTGTCTATAACAGACTTGTGAAGCACCTCTCTCTTGTCTATATCCTTTATCGGCTTGGGGATAGGGGTATTGCTTACCTCACTTAGCTTTTCAAGAGCAGCAAAGGCGTCGATATTTTCGTATTTGCTGTCTATGGCCTTAAGCACGTCCTTTGCAAATTTATAAGGACTTGCAGTAGACACTATGACGTTAGGCGTATTATCTCCCGTTTCCGCAATATACTTATCATAGGCAGCCTTTGCAACGGCTGTGTGGGTATCCATAACATAGCCCGTTTCATAAAAGAGGTCGTGTATGGCCTTAAATGTTTCGGGTATAGTGGCAAATTCTCCCGTAAATTCGTTATCTATACTGAATTCATATCTTCCGCCCTTTGAAAGCTCGGACATAACAGTCCTTGTTCTGTCGCTGTCGCTGAGGTGATAGAGAAGTCTTTCAAGATTAGATGAAATAAGTATATCCATAGAAGGAGATACAGTCACTATAAATTCTCTGTTAATATCATAGGCACCTGTTCTGAAAAAGTCATAGAGCACCTTATTATCATTCGAAGCGCATATAAGCCTGTTTACGGGAAGTCCCATATTCATGGCGTAATAGCCTGCCAGTATGTTTCCGAAATTGCCTGTGGGAACGGTAAAGTTCACCTTCTCGCCCATAGCAAGCTTTCCTGCCTTTACCATCTGAGCATAGGCATAGAAATAATATACTATCTGAGGTGCAAGACGGCCTATATTGATAGAATTGGCGGAAGAGAACACATAGCCCTTTTCCTTAAGCTCTGCCTTAAGTTCATTGTCTGTAAATATTTTCTTTACGGCTGTCTGAGCGTCGTCAAAATTACCTCTTATACCTGCAACACATGTGTTTTTGCCCTGCTGAGTCACCATTTGAGCCTTCTGTACGGCAGATACGCCGTCCTCAGGGAAGAACACTATTATCTGAGTGCCCTCAACATCTGCAAAGCCCTCAAGGGCGGCCTTGCCTGTGTCACCGCTTGTTGCCGTAAGTATCACTATCTCCTCTTTAACGCCGTTCTTGACAGCGGCAGTTTTGAGAAGATAGGGCAGTATTGAAAGAGCCATATCCTTAAAGGCAATGGTCTTGCCATGAAAAAGCTCCAGAAAATCAGCATTTCCTGCGCTTACAAGGGGTGCTATAAGCTCTGTGTCAAACTTCTCGTCATAGGCGGAGGCTATACAGTACTTAAGCTCTTCTTCCGTATAGTCCGTAAGCACAAGCTTAAGGACCTCATAGGCAAGCTCTCTGTAGTTCCATTCTGTTATTTTCTCCAGCGGAAAATCTATAGTCGGCATAGCTTCCGGCACATAAAGTCCTCCATCTTCGGCAATTCCCTTTACTATTGCCTGACTTGCCGTTACATAGTTTTTATCTCCACGTGTACTTTTAAACATTATATCCATATGGCATACCTCATTTTAAAAAATATTAATATAAGTTATGATAAACTAAATTTTATTATTTGTCAATTTATACATATAAAAAACTTGTGTATTTTCCGTTTATTTGTTATTATAAATATATAAATGATATTTGTTTAACAAAAGGAGACGACCTATATGAAATGTCCGTTCTGCGGAAAAGACGACACTAAGGTAATAGATACAAGAGCTATGGAGGACAACACCGTTATAAGAAGGCGAAGATTCTGCGAGGGCTGCGGCGAAAGATTCACAACATATGAAAAGCCCGACACTATACCCCTTACGGTGGTAAAGTCCGACAACACAAGGGAAAACTTCAACAGAGAAAAGCTTATAAGAGGCGTGCTTATAAGCTGTAGCAAAAGACCTGTATCCAGAGAAGATGTTGAAACTCTTGTAAACGATATTGAAAACAGTATCATAAATTCTGCCAAGAAGGAGATCGCCAGCAAGGATATAGGCGAAATGGTCATGGAAAGACTTAAGGTGCTTGACGAGGTAGCCTATGTGCGCTTTGCTTCCGTATACCGTCAGTTTACAGATGTAGACAGCTTCATGAAAGAGCTTGGCAAGCTGCTCAAGGATAAAAAATAATATCAAGGAGGATAATTTATGGATATATATGTATGCGTGGGAAGCTCCTGTCATCTCAAAAATTCAAAGGCTGTTATAGATAAGCTGAACAGCCGTATAAAAAAAGAGAACCTAGAGGATAAGGTCGCCCTGAGAGGTGCTTTTTGCATGGGTAAATGCTCTAATCAGGGAGTTTCTGTAAAGGTGGATAACAATGTCTATTCCGTAACAGAAGAGAATGCTGATGATTTTTTTGACAAAAATATTTTAGGCATAGGCTGATATATTGTTGCCGAAAGGAGATAAGCTTATATGGAAAATATTACCGATATTAACCAGATAAAAATGGCGGTGCTCTGTAAAATTGCGGAGTATGCTTATGAAGGTACATTAGATGACAAAAAGGACGGGATACCCGATGAGCTTACGGATCCCATAAAGCCCTCATTCCGCTGCTGTGTGTATAGGGAAAGGGAAATATTAAGGCAGAGAGTAAGACTTGGCATGGGTCGTCTGCCGGCAGGACTGCATTACAGCAATGAAAACGGCTCACAGATAGTATACGTTATGAAGGCAGCCTGCGAGGGCTGTCCCATAGACCGCTTTACCGTTACAAACAACTGTCACAACTGCCTTGCGCAAAAGTGTATAAAGGCGTGTAAATTCGGCGCTATCACAAAGACTCCTCACGGCGCCTACATAGATAAATCCAAGTGCAAAAAATGCGGTCAATGCGTAAAGGCATGCCCCTACAACGCCATTGTGGATATTGAAAGACCTTGTATAAAGTCCTGTCCTGTTGAAGCGGTAGATATGGACAGCAACGACTTGGCCAAAATAGATACGAACAGGTGTCTTAACTGCGGTCAATGCGTTCAGAACTGTCCCTTCGGCGCTATAGGCACCGTATCAATGATGACAAATGTTATAAACTCCATTACAAGAGGTATACCCGTATATGCCATGATCGCACCTTCTATTGAAGGTCAATTCGGCACGGCCTCCATACCGGCTCTCAGAGCCGCTATAAAGGATCTGGGCTTTAAGGACTGCTATGAGGTGGCTCTCGGCGCAGATGCCGTAGCATGGAGAGAAGCCGAAGAGCTGGCAGAAAAAATACAGCAGGGCAAAAAGATGACCACCTCCTGCTGTCCTGCCTTCTACAATATGATACAAAAGCATTATCCCGAAGTAAGGGACTGCGTTTCAACAACCATCTCTCCCATGATGGCTACGGCAAGACTCATACGTGCAAAGGATCCCGATGCGGAGATAGTGTTCATAGGACCATGTATCGCCAAGAAAAATGAAGTGGTTTCCAGATACATAGATGAAATAAATGCCGCCATGACATTTGACGAGCTTGGCGCTATGTTTACGGTAAAGAACATTGATCCCGAAGAATATGAGGATACAGCTCAGGAGGCTACACGCTATGGCAAGGGCTTTGCCAAAAGCGGCGGAGTTGCCGCTGCCGTTGCCAAAGTATTTGAAGAAAAGGGACTTGAACCTCCTAAGCTTAAGGCATGCAACGGCTGGGCAGAATGCAAGGTCGCTTTGCAGATGCTCAAGCTTGGCAGACTTTCGGAGGACATAATAGAGGGCATGAACTGTGAAGGCGGCTGTGTGAACGGTCCCTGCAAGCAGACAGACCTTATAATAAGCAGAAGGGTATTTGACAAAAACGTAAATGTGGATAAAACGGAAATAGTTAAAAATTGTATGGAAAATGGATTTGAAGATATAGAAATGCATAAGCATTAAATTTTTGGCTGTTCAAATGTTCTTTTTTAAGGCTAATGATAATAAAGAGAACGGAAATATACAAAAGGCGATCCATGTAATTGTAAAATAATGTAAGAATTTTTATAAAAAATTAATAACAAATACATACAAAAATATGTTATAATCCCATTATCAAAACTAAGGAGGATTACATATGAAGAAAATAATGAGTTTAGTATTGGCAGGGACTCTTGTGCTTTCAATGGCTGCCTGCGGAGGCAGCAGTAATGAAGCGCCTGATGAAAATACCCAAGCTGTAGAACAGACTACACAGGATGAGCCCCAAGAGGTCACGGACATCAAAAATGAAGATGTGGAAAGCCTTGTTGTAAACACCTGCGGCAAGGATATAAACGAGCTGTACATAAGCACAGGTCAGGGCTGGAGTGAAGAGCTTCTGGAGGGTACGTCTATAATGAACGGCGGTACAATGCCTGTGACCATAGGCTACAATGTGAATCTGGAGAGCTATGATTTCAAGGCTGTATGCGACGGTGAGGAAATAGAGTTCAAGGATATGTACTTTAATCCCGAAGGTGCAAAGGGGATCACTATCAATCTGACAGAGACCGAAGGCGGTTATCTGGCAACAGCTGAATAAAAAGCAGTATTATAAAGGGCTGCCGCAAATTGCGGCAGCCCTTATTTTATTTGTAATTTTGGGGTTAGCGTAATATCAATATGATTTATCGCTTTAGAACGACCCTTCCACCATTTCAAACAACGTTTGAAATGGTCCCCCTCCCCTCCGACGCCCTGCGGGCTAGGGGAGGCTAAAGAGAGGAGGAAGTTCAGCACTTTGCCTACGGCAAAGCCGACAGCTCCAACCTTAGCCGTCCCTCTCTGAGGGAAGGTGTCAGCGTAAGCTGACAGAAGGGTGCAATATTCACTTCATCAACCGCCAAACATGTCGCTGTATTTTTCACTAGCAGGCTGACCGTTTGCACCGCCGTCAACAAGAGTGTTTGGTGACGGAGTACCGCTGGCAGTAATTATGTTTTCAACTTTGAATAATGAAATTGTTATCTCAGGTCTTATATATCTTTTCATAATCCCGCCTCCTTATTTATATGGCACGGTTTCGGAATAAACCGTTTTGCCGTCAACAGTCACAACATAAGGCGTTACGCTTATGTCTGCGCCTTCCGGAATATCCGTAACAGTAAATGCATATTCATATTGCTTATTGAGCTGATCAGGAGTTACGGAAGTATCTGAAATACGCTTATAAACCTTGTTATTGGCTTCTCCTGCCTTTGCAACGGCTCTTGTGACCTTCTTGCCGTTTGACTCAAATACAAAACCTGCTTCCTTGTAATTAAGGTCCTTTACGCCGGCTACGAATACCACGCTGCCATCGGCCTTCTTTTCAGGGATCACATTTGACTTATGAGCATCGTCACCTGCGGGAGTCTGAGTTGTTCCCTCTGTTGAAGGCTCGGAAGCTCCGCTCTTAAGGTCGCTGATAATGCCGTTTACATACTTATCCCAGTACTCACATGGTACAGAAGTATCGAATGTGCCTTCTGTATTTCTGCCATAGCCTGTAAATTCTCCTGAATTGTTGATTATAAATTCTGCATTGCCCTTATCGTCTGTAATATACATAGACTTTGAAGGAGCCTGTACGGCTGAAGCAAGACCTAAGCCTGAAGCCTTTATCATTTTAGCCATATCTCCTGCCAGAGCAAAGCCGCCCAGCTTGGAGTGGTGAGTCTTTTCGCCATTGGCAAAGAGTCTGTATGCAAGCTCGGAAGAGCCGTTTGCACCGTCCTCCTTATAAGCCTGCTCATAAAGCTCCTTAGATAATGTGTAAAGGTCTAAGCAAACAAGACCGTTTTCTTCAGCAACCTGCTTTGTAGCAATTACATATTCGTCATGACTTCCATGATGTGATGTAATATTTCCGTTTGAATCAAAGTACATTCTGGAAACAGGAGTTACCATAACAGGTGTTGCGCCTACAGCCTTAGCTGCGTCTACCATGTACTGTAAATACCACTTGAATGAACCGTCTCCTGCACCGTCAGCTGAAGGAGCTGTATAAGGATAGCTGCCTGACGCATCGGGAGTGCCTACGGGAACATATCTGTCCTGATAGCTCTCTGAGCTGTCATTATGGCCAAACTGTATCAACAGGTAATCACCTGCGACCATCTGATCCTTTATCTTGTCCATATATCTGTCGGAGCCATCGCTCTTTGTACCGTCTATAAATGTTCTGGTGCTTCTGCCGCCTTCGGCATAGTCCATTACCTCATACTTGCTGTTGTCCAGATAGTACTTGAGGAATTCGCCCCATGAGCCTTCGGGTCTGTTGGCACCGCTGTTGTTTATAGCCCCTGCTGAATAATCCTTTACTGTAGAATCGCCTGCAAGGAATACGGCAGCCTTGCCTGAAGGTCTTTCCGTATCTACGGAGCCTGAACCCTTTGTTATTTCCTTCTCTGTTGTAACAGACTTAGCCGTACCTGTGCTGCCGTAAATGGTAGCAGGAGTTACGGTAGCCTTTATGAATGAGCCTATCATATCATCGGTAAGCACGATACCGTTGTTGGCAGCAGCTGTTGTTGCCTTGAATACAGTTTCCTTACCGTCCTTTATAAGTGAATAAACTATCTTTGAAGCATCGTTTTCATCATTAGCGCCTAATGAATACTTAACTGTGAATGTATTGCCCGTTGCCGGCAGCAATACATCGCCGTCTGTTGAGAAATACGGATCTACAGTAAATTCTACAGGTAAGCTTTCCTCTGTGTAATATGTAGGATCCCATGCAAGATAAGCCTTAGCGTCAATACCTGCTGCGTCTGCATCGCTCATAACGCCTGTTACTCTTTTTGAAGTATCTACAGGAGTACCGTCAGCATTTACTGTGCCGTATTCCTTGAACTTAGCCGCCGTAGGCTTAACACCGCTCATTTCTGTCCAGCCATCAGCTGTGATAGCGTCTGCATTATCCAAAGTAGTGTTGAGGAATGTAATATTGGAGCCTGCGTCCCAAGGTCTTCCGAAGAAGCCTGCTGCATGCTGCATACCTTCCTTATTTGTAACAGTACAAGCTCTGAAGAGATAGCCCATGTATCCCTCTGCTTCCTTATTGTTGGAACGACCTGCTGTGATATAGCCGCCCATAGCTGTTTCAGAATAACCGCAGAAACGAAGCTCGCAGCCGTCAAATACTGCATTGCCTGAGCCGAATATGTAGTCTGTGTTGCCTTCTATTGTACAGTTCTTGTAATATGTGTGAGTTCCGTCACCCATGTAAAGGGTATCCTGTGAACCAAGGAATGTACAATCCTTAAGCTCAGCCTTGTCGCCTTCTATAACAAGAGCTGTTGCTCTCTCTGTAGCAGCCTTACTCTGAGCGTCTGTAGCATATGTTCTCTGAGGAAGAGAGCTTGAAGGAATTACACCGTCAGCTATTTCTTCATCTGTTATATACTTGTTGAATGAAGCTTCAAATGTGATATTCTCAGCCTTGAAGCCAACAGCCGTATTCTTTACATATGTGGAAACGCCCCACTTGGCAGCTTCCATATCTCTTGAAAACTTATCAGCCGCATATTCTGCATTGTAATATCCGTCTGAGCCTACTGAATAGTACTTATAGCCTATGCCGTAGTACCATGTAAGCTTGACCTCGCCATTGCCCTCCGGCTTAAGTGTAATGTAAGGAGTATCTATTATAAGCTGTTCTCTGTAAACGCCGGGAGCAATATGAATAGTAACTCTGTCAGCCTCTGACTTAGGATCAATGACCTTAGCGGCTGCAATTGCTTCCTTCATTGTAGCATAGTTATTTGTCTTGCCTGCTACGCCTACATATATATCCTTAACGCTTGTGTCTACCTGAGGTGCGGGCGGATTGTCCAATGCGAAGAGTATATCTTCTGTTACGTCCTTGCCTGCAACTGCTATATGAGCCATAGTATGATAGCCCTCAGCCGTTGCCTTTACCTCATAATTACCGTCTCTTAAGCTTACTGAATATGTGCTGCCTGAAACTGTTGCAGGATATTCATATCCGTCTGCCATATTCACAAGCTTCATTTCAGTAACATTGGCTCCGCCAAGTATATTGCCCTTTACGCTATGCATAGCCTTAAGAGCAACAGTAATATCCTGAACTATATCCTTGTTGTCGTTAAATACGGCGCCTTCTGTTATCTCATAGTCGTTAACGCCTGTAAGCTCAGCCGTATATGCAATATCAGGCTCCAACACAGCGCTGAAGGAGGTGCCTGTCATTGTTGCATCTACATCGTCAGCCATTTCATCGGGATCTCCCTTGAACGTAACAGCCAGCTTTGATACGTCATAGTCGGCTGCAAAGCCCTTTACTGAGCCTGATACCTTATATGTAGACTTAGGTTCAACGACCATATTCTGTACCTTGCCTGTTGTTATTTCTTCAGGTTCAACGCTGAACTTTCTTGTAGCGTTTGTAAAGCCGTAGCCTATTGCTCCTGACATAACGGCAGTATAGCTGTAGCCGGGAGTAAGTGAAACCGTATATGTATCGCCTGTAACAACAGCCGCTGTAACACCGCCTGTAGCGTCGTTCTTAAAGCTGATAGTATAGTCTGATACGGGATTGCCTGCCTTGTCTACAGTACCTGTGACCGTAACGGGAGGTGTGGCAACTATTCTGTTTATAATAGGCTTGCCGCCTGCAGCATTGTACCATATCTTTGCAGTACAGTCCTCAGCTGCTATGAACTTAGCAATGCCGGAATCTCCGCCTGAGAAAACCACTTCTTCATTCTGTGAGCCGGCAGTAAATTCAAGTATACAGTCAACAGAGTTGGAACAGCCTGTGTATACCTTTATCTCAGTTCCTGCCTTGACTCCTTCTATTTCAACATATCTTCTGTTTTCTCCGCCTGTACCGTTGGCATACCACATACCGTCGGCAGTATAGCCGTCAGGATAACCAAAAATGGCATCTCCGTTGGTGCCGTAGGATCTTATTCCGTCGGCGCCTGCATAGAACAGACGATCGTTCTTAAGAGTATTTACCTTAAGACCCTCGCCAAAGTCGTATGTGCCGTCGGCAAGGAATTTACCCTTGTCGCCGCTGGCTGCATCGCCTACGGCTTCAAATGCATCTAAAAATGTACGTGTAATAACATTGGTGTAGAGCTCGCCCTCCTGGACAACTCCACCGAAGTCCCATACCTTTATGGGACCGCCTGTAGGCTCTTCAGCCTGTGTGTATACTACATTTGCAAACATTGCGCTTACAAGCATTACAAATGACAGAACACGGCTTATGAGCCTTTTAGAGCTTTTTGTCATAAAAACTTCCTCCTTTTATATTTTTGATCTTGCTATATATCCCTTTGGATATATTCGGTGTATACACTATAATTTTATCAAAATTCATAGTGCAAAGTCAACTATGACACGATGTCATGGTTAATAAAGTTTTTTACAAAATTTTGTGCAGTTTTTTTGTATTTTATGTTAAAATCAGTTTATAGAAACAATAAAGACAGGAGATACGGATATGAGATACCTTACAAGCGATCTGGCAAAGCTTCTGGGAGTTACCCCAAACACCATAAGGCGATATGAAAAAAGCGGCTTCCTAAAGCCCGGAAGAGATGTTTCAAACTACAGATGGTACGAAAGCAGAGATATAGACAGAGCCGCAATGGTTCGGCTATATATCAAGTGCGGCTTTTCCCATAAAGAAATAAGAGCCATGATGAACGGCGAAAGCGACGATATTAAAAAAATATGCTCAGATAAGCTTAATGAAATGGACAGTCAGATAGAAAGACTTACAAGACTCAGACATTGGCTCAAGGACAATATACAGCTTATGGATACCGTAAAGGAGCTTAAGGACAGCTATATCTTTATGAAATGCCCCGCTCTTATATACACCGTTTACAATATAGACGACAACATTCTGAAGGAAAGAGAAAGGCTTGTGACCTTGAACAACTTTATGTACAGGGCTTCGGAGGTGCAGCTTATCAATCTGTTCCGTTTTGAGGATATTAAAAGAGGAGTGTTTTCTCCCCATACCGGCTGGGCATTCAAGGAAATGGATATTGAAAAGCTCCACATGGAAGAAGTTATACGCAACAACAAATATATAGAATATTATCCAAGCAGAGAAAGTCTTTACTGGTCCGTAGAGATACCCGCAGAGGATATTGACAATGGCTCAAAGGCAAACGCCATAAGGACGGAGGCATTCATGAAGGCTAAGAAATATGCGGAATCAAGAGGCTATTGCATTGACGGAGATATTGCAGAGATAATAGTGAATATATTCGGCAGCAATCTAAATCTTCTGGAGGGCATTCCCGTTGAGAAAATAAACAAAGACCCTTCTGTTCAAAAAAAGTTTTAAATTTTCCTCTTTACAAATATATATTGCTGTGTTATACTCTATTTAATTTAAAACTAATGTCGATGATTAAGAGTAGTAGCCTTAAGACAATGCTTCAGAGAGCCGTCGGTCGGTGCAAGACGGTGCAGGCGCTTTTGGTGAATGGACTTATGAGACCTGCGGTGAAATAACAGTAGCCGGCAGCGGGTTCTCCCGTTACAGAGACAGGATATGATCGTATCTGCGAATTGGTGGCTTTTTTGGTTATTTATGACTTTGTCCAATGCGGGCAAAGTCTTTTTTTGTAAAAAGGAACAGGGTCGTTTGTGTGGGTATATACGAGAAATTCTATGAATTTCTCGGCGGGCGATCGATGATCGCCCCTACGGAGCAAGGCAAAACCTACGTGTAGGGGCATGCATTGCACGCCCGGCTAAGACAACTAATATGAACAGGAGGTAATACAATGACAAACCTAAAGACATTCGTAAGAGAATTTTCAGGCGATACGGAAACGCCTATCACTCTTTTTTATAAATATGTAGGAGATGAAAAGGGCTTTTTGCTTGAGAGCAGAGGAGAGGGCAAGACCAACTTTTCCGTAATGGGTAAGGACCCAAGAGCGGTGCTTTACGGCAACGATGTACTTACAATAGAGGAAAAGGGCAAGGAGCCGATACAATGCAAGGGCAGACTTTTGGACAGCGTAAGGGAATATATACACAGCTTCAATGTGGAAACCGATCTGGATATGGACTTTATAGGCGGTGCAGTAGGCGCCGTAGGCTATGATGTCATAAGGCAGTATGAGAAAATACCCGATGAGAACAAGGAAGTAGTGGATACCCCTACAGTTCATCTTATGGTGTTTGACGAATTTATAGTATATGACCACCTTCACGACAGAATAAAGCTTATAGTGCTTGCCGATCCCAACGACAGTAAAAATGCCGAAAAAATATTGGACAGAATGGAAAAGGAGGTAAAGTCCTCCGTTCCTGCCGAGCACTATGCCATAAAGGAGCCTGAGCCTATAAGGTTTACGTCAAATATGACTCAGGAAAAATACGAGAGCATAGTCAAAAAGGCAAAGCAGTATATATACGAGGGAGATATTTTCCAGGTAGTGCTTTCGCAAAGGCTTACTGCCCAAACAAAGCAAAAGCCCATAGATCTGTACAGAAGGCTGAGGGCTATAAATCCTTCACCCTATCTTTTCTTTTTCAACTTCGGCACATATCATGTGGCAGGCTCTTCACCTGAAATGCTTGTTGAGGTAACGGGAGATACGGTAAGGACCTGTCCAATAGCAGGTACAAGAAAAAGAGGCAAGGACATAAAGGAGGATCTGGCTCTTGCGGAAAGTCTTTTGGCAGATCCTAAGGAAAGGGCAGAGCATATTATGCTTGTGGACCTTGCCAGAAACGATATGGGACGTGTTGCAGAAATAGGCAGCGTAAATGTAAAGGAATTTATGCAGGTACATTACTATTCTCACGTTATGCATCTTGTATCTCTTGTAGAAGGCACAAAGAGAGAAAATATGGACAGCTTTGACGTGCTTTCCACATTCCTTCCCGCAGGTACTCTTTCGGGAGCGCCTAAAATAAGGGCTATGGAAATAATAGAAGAGCTGGAGGAGGAAAGACGAGGGCTTTACGGCGGAGCGGCAGGATATTTCAGCTTTAACGGAAATATGGATATGTGCATTGCCATAAGGACAATGGTAATAAAGGACGGAAAGGTCTATATGCAGGCAGGCGCAGGCATAGTGGCCGATTCCGTTCCAACTATGGAATATGAGGAAAGCCATAATAAAGTAAGGGCTCTTGTAAAGACTATAGGAGGCGAGGTATAATGGTAGTTCTGGTAGACAATTACGACAGCTTTACATTTAATCTGTATCAGTATATAGGAGAATTCGACAGAGATATAAGGGTATTTCGCAATGACGAAATAGACGGCAGCACGATACTTGAAATGAAGCCTGACAGAGTTGTCATATCTCCGGGTCCCAAAACTCCTGAGGAAGCAGGAAACTGCATAGAGATAATAAAGACCGTAGGCGGAAAGATACCTATTTTAGGTGTATGTCTTGGGCACCAGTCCATAGCCGTTGCCTATGGCGCTATTGTAAGCAATGCAAAGGAGCTTTTTCACGGCAAAAGCTCTCTTATGGCTCACAACGGAAAGGGCATATTTGAAAACTGCCCTAACCCTATGGAGGTTGCACGCTATCACAGTCTTTCGGTAAAGGAGGATACCGTTCCCGACTACCTTGAGATCACGGCTAAGGCCGAAGGCGAGATAATGGCAATAAAGCACAGGGAATACGATGTTGTGGGACTTCAGTTCCACCCTGAGAGCATAAACACTCCTCAGGGCATGCAGATAATAAAGAACTTTATATCAGGCAAATATTAGGAGGCTGTTATGATACTTGACGATATAGTTGCAAAAAAGAAAATAACTCTTAAAGAAAAGCCCTATAAATTCGACGGAAAAAGGCTGTGCCAAGCTATGGAAAAGCCTGTGCCCTCCTTCTATGACGCTCTCAATAAAAAGGGGCTGTCCATAATAGGCGAGGTCAAAAAGGCTTCACCCTCAAGAGGACTCATAAAGCCGAACTTTGATCCTGTTGCCATAGCAAAGGAATACGAAGGCTCGGTAGACGCCATATCCGTGCTTACGGAGGAGGACTTTTTTATGGGAAGTCCCGAATATCTCAGGGCAATACACGAGGAAGTGAAGCTGCCTTTGCTGAGAAAGGATTTTGTAATAGATACATCTCAGATATTTGAAGCAAGAGAGCTTGGAGCGTCCTCTGTACTCCTTATAGCCGCCATACTCAATGAAAAGGATATACTTTACAGATTCATACGCATTGCAAGAGAGGTAGGGCTTGAACCTCTTGTGGAAACACACAATGAGGAAGAAATTGACCTTGCACTTAGCGCAGGAGCTGATATAATAGGTATAAACAACAGAAATCTTAAGGACTTTTCCGAAGATATATATACTACGGTAAGACTTAGGGAGCTTGTGCCTGACCACAAGGTGGTAGTAAGCGAAAGCTCTATACATACGGCTGAGGATATAAAAATATTGAAAAGTGCCGGTGTAAGCGGAGTGCTTGTAGGCGAAAGCTTTATGAAAAGCGGCAATATAGCCCAAAAGGCAAAGGAGTTCAGAGATGCCTATGGATATTAAGATATGCGGACTCCAAAGACCTGTTGACGCAGAGTATATAAGCGAGTTTGAGGAAATAAAGTATGCAGGCTTTATATTCTTTGATAGGAGCAGAAGAAATGTAACTGTGGACAGGGTATTGGAGATAAAGAAAAAACTCAGATCTGATATAAAAACAGTAGGAGTATTTGCAGAATATGAGATCGATGATATAATAGACATTGTTGACAGGGCAGGCTTTGATATATGCCAGCTTCATTCCGATGAAACAAATGAAGACTGCGGCAGAATACAGATACCCGTATGGAAGTCAATACCTATGAAGGACAGCTCAAGTCTTGAAAGGGCAAAACTGTACACAAATGTGCAGGGCTTTGTGCTGGATTCCGACAGCGGAAACAAAAGAGGCGGCGTTGGCAAAAGCTTTGACTGGGATATTGCCGAAAGCTTTTCGCAAAAGTACTTTACGGTACTTGCGGGAGGGATAAGCGCAGAAAATATAATCAACGCTTACAATACGGTACAGCCCAATGTTGTGGACCTCAGCTCCTCCGTTGAGGAAAACGGCTATAAAAGCTATGATAAAATAAAGGAATTAATATATACTGTAAGAAAGGAAGACGGATATGGAATTTAATAAGGACTTCGGCGTTTTCGGCGGTCAGTTCGTGCCGGAAACACTTATGAACGTATTGAAGGTGCTTGAAAAGGAGTTTAAGGAATACTGCTACTCCGATGAATTTAAAAGGGATTATATGTACTACATGAAGCAGTATGTAGGCAGACCCTCTGTGCTCTACTATGCGGAAAGACTTACAAAGGCTCTCGGCGGCGCCAAGATATATCTCAAGAGAGAGGATCTTAACCACACAGGTGCACACAAGATAAACAATGCCATTGCTCAGGCTCTTCTTGCAAAGAAAATGGGCAAAACAAAGGTCATCGCCGAAACAGGCGCAGGTCAGCACGGCGTTGCGACTGCTACCGTAGCGGCTCTTTTCGATATGGAATGCCGTGTGTTCATGGGCGTTGAGGATATAGAAAGACAGAAGCTCAACGTTTTCAGAATGGAGCTTTTAGGCGCAAAGGTAGTGCCTGTAACAAGCGGCACAGGTACCCTTAAGGACGCAACCAACGAAGCTATAAGAACATGGGTAGCCGAAGCAGAGGACACATTTTATATTTTAGGCTCTGCCGTAGGTCCTCACCCATATCCTACTATGGTAAGGGAATTTCAGAAGATAATCGGTCAGGAAACAAGAAAGCAGATGCTTGAAATGGAAGGCAGACTTCCGAATAAGGTATATGCCTGTGTAGGCGGCGGCAGCAACTCTATAGGTATGTTCTATCCCTTTATAGAGGATAAGGACGTAGAGCTTATAGGCGTTGAAGCAGCAGGACACGGTATTGAAACAGGCGAGCATGCGTCAGGCTTTGCTCCCGATGCCAGAATAGGCGTTCTGCACGGTATGAAAACATATCTCCTTCAGGACGATGACGGACAGATAAAGACTGCCTATTCCATAAGCGCAGGTCTGGACTATCCCGGCGTAGGTCCCGAGCATGCCTATCTTCACGACATAGGCAGAGTAAAGTATACCTCTATAAAGGACGACGAGTCTATAGACGCTTTTAGGACCCTTTGTAAATACGAGGGTATAATGCCGGCTATAGAAAGCTCTCACGCTCTTGCGGAAGCCATGAAGGACGCTCCCAATATGGATAAGGACGATATAATAGTCGTATGTCTTTCAGGCAGAGGTGACAAGGACGTAAATACTGTTGCCAAGTATCTTGGAAAGGAGATTTAAGTTATGAACAGGATAGATGAAAAATTTGCACAGCTTAAGGCAGAAGGCAAAAAGGCACTTATACCCTATATCTGCTCAGGAGACCCTGACTGTGGATCTACAGAAAGGCTTGTGTATGCCCTTGAGGAAGCAGGTGCAGACATTATAGAGCTGGGCGTTCCCTTTTCAGACCCTCTTGCAGACGGTCCCGTTATACAGGCAGCTTCCGTAAGATCCCTTTCAGGGGGCTTTAAGATCAGATTTGTTTTCGATATAGTGAGAAGTGTAAGAAAGAAAAGTCAGATACCTCTTGCCATTATGATATACTACAGCTCAATACTGGGCTACGGCAAGGAAAAGTTCGTAAAGGAATGTATAGATTCCGGAGTTGACGGACTTATCATACCCGATCTCCCCTATGAGGAGTATGACGAAATGCTTCCTGTTCTGGAGGGTACAGAGCTTTATATGATACCTCTTATCGCTCTGACATCAAATGACAGGATACCTATGCTTGTTAAAAACGCAAAGGGCTTTATATACTGTGTTTCTTCTCTTGGCGTTACAGGCGAAAGGAAGGAATTTGACTCAAGAGTGGATTCCTTTGTTGCAAGGGTAAAGGAATGTACAGACACTCCTGCCTGCATAGGCTTTGGCATATCACGCAAGGAGGATACCGAGCGCTTCGGCAAGATAGCAGACGGCTGCATAGTCGGCTCCGCTATTATAAGAAGAATAAATGAAACGGGCTGCGATATTGAAAAGGTCAAGGAATTTGTAAAAGGCTTGAAATAACAATAAGTATCAATAAAAAGATACCCATTTTCCCGTGACCAGGTCACGGGAAAATCTGTCAGATAGGTGATATTATGTCATTCAAACTTAAGAGCGTTGTGGCATGGGGCAGAAACGCAGATGAATATATTAATATGTTCAATATAACGTCGGCAGATATGGAATGTAAAATAGCAGGCTTTGGCGACGGTCCCTCTTCATTTAATGCTGAGATGACGGCAAAGGGAGCAGATGTGACCTCCTATGACCCGATATATGCTTTCAGCGCAGAAGATATAAAAGACCGTATAGAAGATACACGCAATATTGTAATGGAACAGATGTCCCAAAATATGGACAATTATGTTTGGACAAATTTTAAAGGCTTGTCAGACCTTGAAAACACAAGAATATCTGCTATGAATAACTTTCTTTTGGACTTTGAAAAGGGGAAGAAAGAGGGAAGATATGTCGCCCATTCTCTGCCTGACAGTATAGATCTGCCCGACAAGTACTATGATATAGGCTTAAGCTCTCATTTTTTGCTTATGTATACGGACTTGGGCTATGATTTTCATATAAGGGCTATAGATGAAATGCTAAGGCTGTGCAGAGAGGTAAGGATATTTCCCGTATGTGACCTTGACGGCAGGGACAGCAAGCTAATAAAAGATGTTATTGAATATTTCGACAGAGAGCACATAGTAGATATTTCTGAAACAAAATACGAATTTCAGAAAGCGGCTAATAAAGTGCTTAAAATAACCGATAGAAATGCAGCGAATAAAAACTGAGGTACACCGAAAAGGACCTTTATAATAAGTATTAATATAATAATACCGATTTTCCCGTGACCAGGTCACGGGAAAATTTTTACTTTATCCTTGTTATCTACCCACACAACATTAAGTCCCTTTTCTTCGGCAATTTTTATGCCCTCTTCATAGGGGAGTATGAAAAGATAGGTGGAATAAATATCTCCCTCAAGAGAGCTGCTGCTTACTATAGTAACGGACTTATTGTTATCGGCAGGCAAAAGTGTGTCCTTATTTATTATATGGTGATATACCTTGCCTTCATACACGTAATATCTCTGATAATTTCCGCTTGAAACAGCGGCTTCGTTTTCTATATCCAGCTTGTATACATATTCTGAACTGCCTTCTGTTGGCTTTTGCACACCTATTTTCCATGAGGGCTTTACTTTATCATTAAGACCTATTACATTCCCGCCTAAATTAAGCAGCCCGGCAGTTATGCCCTTTTCATTGAGATACTGTCTTGCCTTGTCGGCAGCATATCCTTTTGCTATAGCGCCTACGTCAATAGACGTGTTCTTATCCTTTATATATACGCTTTTGTCCTTTTCATTAAGCACAATGCTGTTTATATCCCTATGAAGCGCCGCTTCCTCAAGCTCTGCTTTGGTGGGAACAGCCGCCTTGTCGGGATCCGTCTCAGCCATTTCTCTGTAATCATGCCATACCCTCAGTACAGAGCCCATAGCTATGTTTATATAACCGTCTGTTTCATTATAGGCGTTTATGCCTTCCTTTATAAGAGCATACAAATCCTCGTCTACCTTTACGGGAGAAATCCCGGCATTGTCATTTATCGTTTTTAGATTTGAAATTCCTTCGTAATCGTTATAAATATCAAAGAGTTTATTGAGCCTTGCCATTTCGCTGTGAAGTCCTTCGGAGATCTCTTCAAACTCGCTTTGTGAAGAGCAATAGGCTTGAAAAGAGGTATAGGTATCAAACAGGTCAAAATACTGAGTGCTGTATTCCCTTTTGCCGCAGGCAGTAAGCATAAGCAGACACAAAAGCAATATGATTTTTTTCATTTTACGCCCTCCTTAAGAGGATATGAAAGCACAGGCATAAGCGTTTTGAGAAGTACTCCCGTAATGCTGCCCATTACCACGCCCGAAGCTATAAGCACAGGCAGATACATATAGGCATAAGCATTGAGCATAAAGGAAACCGCTATTATCTGTCCTATATTGTGAAATATGGCGCCTGCTATGCTCAGTATAAGATAAGAGATACTGCTGCCGAAAAGGCGCAGAAGGAGTATTATAACAAGTATTGAAAGTATACCGCCGCATAAGCTCAGTATCCCTGCGACCGCACCTCTTGTGATAAGGGCAAAAAGTCCCTTTGCAATATTAAGGGCAAAGGCTTGTTTTTTGCCTATGAAAAATACGGTAAACATTACCACAATATTGGCAAGCCCCAGCTTTACACCGGGTATGGCTGTAAAGGAAGGAAGCATTGACTCCAATATTGAAAGAACTATCGTAAGAGTCAAAAGCATAGCCATATATGTTAAATACTTTGTCTTATTCATACTTCACCTCATAGGGACGCATCTACGCCGCTGTCAGATACTATCCTCAACACAAGTCTGTTTGGCAGACAGACGGCTGTCTGACCTTCTTGATCTATAAAGCCTGTATTTACACAGATCTTATCGGGACAATCCGAGCTTCTGAACCTTACGGCGCCATCTTTTACCTCAAACACCACATTGGGAAAGCCTTCGGGAGATACGGTTTTGTCCTCGCTCAGGTCAAGTGTCATTACAACACTATTGTTCAAAAGCACCTCAGCCGTGTTTCCCTTTCTGCTCACAGCCTGTATGCCTATATACAAAAGCCCTGCCGCAGCCAGAACAGCGGCTATTATCAAAATATCCTTATATCTGAAAAAAGAATTATCCATAGCTCTACCACATTTTTACAATATCGTTTTCATCTATGCCGTACATTTTAATAAATTTCTTCATATCCTTATCGCTTTTAACAGCCATAACATCAATAAACGTACCCTTTTCAATATCCTTGAAGCCCGCTACCTTTTCGCCTGTACATATGCTGCTCATTATTGCAGGCTTCATCTTTTCTCTGTCGTATTCCTTTTTAGCCATAATATCACCTCTGCTATCAGTATAAACCATTTTATACAAATATACAATGCAAAAAAATAAAGCGCTAAGGCTTTATTTATGATAGGGTTCATTTTTTATTATCCTAAAGGCACGGTATATCTGCTCCAAGAGTATAACTCGCATAAGCTGATGAGGAAAGGTCATTTGCGAAAAGCTCAGCCTGTAGTCAGATATATCAAGCACCTGTTTGCTTAGTCCAAGAGAACCGCCTATAACAAATGTTATATGGCTTATTCCCCTTACCGTACAGTCTGATATAAGGTCTGCAAAGCCTACGCTGTCCATTTGCTTTCCGTCTATGGCAAGGGCTATTACATAGCTTTTCTTAATTGCCTTGAGAAGTCTTTTGCCTTCAATGTCCTTTATCTGCTCCTTCTGAGCGTCGCTCAGGTCCTCAGGCGCCTTTTCGTCAGATACCTGACATATTTCCACATCGGCATAGCGTGACAGTCTTTTGATATATTCATCGATACCTTGTGAGAAATACTTTTCCTTTATCCTGCCAACACAGGCAACAGTTATTTTCATTAAAGCTCTATGCTCCTCTTTACGCCATAGGGCGCCGCTACCCACATATCAAAATCTCCGCCTATCTCTGCTCCGCTTTCGCTTACTATATCCTTTACCGTGTCAAAGGCAAGACGTGGAGTATTGTTCTCCTTGCTGAGATGGCCTAAGAATACATATTTAAGACGGCTGTCGGCTATTCTGCTTAAAAAGCTGCCTGCCACATTATTGCTCAGATGCCCTGTGTCGCTTAATATCCTCTGCTTAAGAGTATAGCTGTAGGGTCCCTTCTTAAGCATATCCACATCATGGTTGCTTTCAAGCAAAAGTACCGAAGAGCCTTTAATATTTTCTTTCACCGTTTCCGTAATATGTCCCATGTCTGTAGCAACGGTTATCTTATGCTTTTCGCCTATTATGCTGTAGCCCACAGGCTCCGCCGCATCATGGGGTATCTCAAAGGGATGTATGCAAAGATCGTTGAAAATACAGTTCTCATCAGCATACACAGTCCTTCTGTTTCTTGGCCTGATCTCGCCTACCTTAGACGGCATATTATCCCATGTGCCCTCTGTGGCATATACGGGAATATCGTATCTTCTGGACAATATACCTATACCGTCGGCATGGTCGGAATGCTCATGAGTCACAAATATCGCATCTATATCCTTGCCTGTAAGCTCCAGCTGTGCAAGACCGTCCTCGACTCTCTTGCCGCTGAGTCCCGCATCTATAAGAATGTTGGTATTTTCAGTACCTATGTATACGCAATTGCCTCCCGAACTGCTGGCAATCGTTGCAAATCTAAGCCTCATCAGTCTTTGACCCTCTTAATATCGGCGCCTAATGCCCTAAGCTTGTATTCTATCTGTTCGTAACCTCTGTCTATAAAACGGACATTTCCTATCTTTGTAATACCGGCAGCGGCAAGTCCCGCTATTATCATAGCGGCTCCTGCTCTCAGGTCCGTAGCCATGACCTCTGCACCATGCAGCACAGGTGCACCGTGTATTGTTGCGATCCTTCCGTCTACATTTATATTACAGCCAAATTTTTTAAGCTGATCCACATATTGGAAACGATTCTCCCATACGGTTTCCGTCAGAATGCTTATACCCTCTGCCATAGAAAGACCTGCTACCATTTGGGGCTGAAGGTCTGTGGGGAAGCCGGGATAAGCCATAGTCTTTACTCTTATTGAAGAAAGCTTGCCATTGGAAATAACGTCTATATAGTCATCTCCCTCTTCTATTGTGCAGCCCATTTCCCTAAGCTTTGCAGAAAGGCTGTCCATATGCTTGGGAATAATATTTCTGACCGATACATTACCTCCGCATACCGCAGCCGCTATCATATATGTACCTGCCTCTATCTGGTCGGGTATTATCATGTATTCGCTTCCATGAAGGCTTTCCACACCTGTTATCCTTATGACATCTGTACCGGCGCCCTTTACCCTTGCGCCCATCATATTCAGGAAATTGGCAGTATCGACAATATGGGGCTCCTTAGCAGCGTTTTCAATGACCGTAACGCCTTCTGCCATAGTAGCTGCAAGCATGATGTTGATAGTAGCGCCTACAGACACGGTATCCAAGAATATATTTGTGCCCTTAAGCCTGTCCGCCTTAAGCCTTATGATGCCCTCGTCATAGTCCTCTATTATCTCTGCGCCAAGAGCTCTGAAGCCCTTTAAGTGCAGATCTATAGGTCTGGTGCCGAAATTGCAGCCGCCCGGAAGAGCTACCTCTGCCCTCTTGAAGCGGGCAAGCAATGCTCCCATAAGATAATATGAAGCCCTTATTTTCCTTACTGAATCAAATGTCGCATTATAATTATTGAGATCGGAGGAATCTACCATAAGTGTCCTTTCATCTATAAGCTGACAATGAGCGCCAAGCTTTGTGAGAGTATCCTCAAGACACCTTACGTCCTCTATTCTGGGGAGATTGTCTATAATACATATGCCGTTTGCAAGTATCGCAGCGGGAATAATAGCCACAACCGCATTCTTGGCACCGCTTATAACGACCTCGCCGTTAAGGGAATTTCTGCCCTTTATTAACAAATGCTCCATAAAAGCACGCACCTCTCTGAACAAAAACCGATTTATATAACATTCAAGCTTATTTCCATATACTGATCTATGTATGGGACAAAAGCCCCTCTATATACTATATCATCATTTATGAGTTTTTTAAAGCTATTTTTTATTAAAATTCAACTTTTTTTGCATCACAAATTTGACCAATGATATAATAGCAATAATGGAAGTGTTTGTCAAGTTAAATTAGTATTTTTTGCTGTAGGGACTGCTTTTTTATTTGCCTTTGCCTTACATATATTGCCGTTGTATACTCAATTGATATGTGGACAAAATCCAAATGCTGTGTTACTATTGAATAAATATTTCAAAGGCGGTGATCAAAGTGCAGAAAACAGGGAAAACACTTGAAGAAGAGCTTTATTATCCGGGTGATGAGGAGCTTTATTTAAAAAGACTCAGGTGCAAGGATATGTGCGCCGAGTACAATTCTCTTATGCCATCGGAGGAGGACAGACGTGAAGAGCTTATAAATAAAATTGTGGGTAAGGCAGGAAAGGACGCATGGATAGAGCAGAGCTTTTGGTGCGACTACGGCTTTAATATTGAGCTGGGGGATAATTTTTATGCCAATCACAATCTTGTAATACTGGACTGCGCCAAAGTGGTTTTCGGCAAGAACTGTCTTGTAGGTCCTAACTGCGGCTTTTATACCGCAGGTCATCCTATTGACCCGGAGCAGAGGAATAAGGGACTTGAATTTGCAAAGCCTATATATGTGGGAGATAATGTGTGGATAGGCGGTAATGTTTCCGTTATGCCCGGCGTAAGTATAGGCAGCAATTCCGTCATAGGCGCAGGAAGTGTTGTCACAAGGGATATTCCCGAAAACGTTACTGCCGCAGGCAATCCGTGCAGAGTGCTTAGAAAAATATAGTTGGGAATGTATTGGATATGCTGCGCAAAGGGCTGTCGGCTGGTTTCCGTTTAACATAAGTAACCACAACGTTACTTTCACCTTAAAACAACCCTTCCACCATGCTACGCATGGTCCCCCTCCCCTTGACGCTCAATATAAAATTGAGCTAGGGGAGGCTAGAGGTGGGAGGAGAAGGGACGTCTTAGGTTAACACACCTCAAATGCCTTAATAATGATAAAAAGCTAGTATTTATAACTAACTAAAAAATTATGAGGAACATCAACCTAGGCTCCCCTTGGAGCTAGGGGAGCTGTCAGCCCAACCAAAAATTGCGAGTCGTGAACGGATTTGCATGGGCTGACTGAAGGGTCGAACTTACTATGCCAAACAAAAATTTATACAAATCCTATGATCATATTTCTACATTTCTGAGGGCTTCGGCTCCTATTTCGGGAAGAATGGAATTTATGTAACAGCCGGTGCTGAATTCAAAGCCTGCCATATGTCCTATACGAGGTATTATCTGCATATAGAAATGGAAGTACTCATTATGCTCCATACCCTTAGGCGCAGAATAAAAGCATACGTTATAGCTTATGTCGGGATTGAGTATGCAAAGTCTTTTAACGGAATTTCTCAATATAATGCCAAAATTCACAAGCTGAGCATCGCTGAATTCCCTGAGAGATGAGATGTGCTTCTTAGGCAATATATCCATGCCATAGGGAAATTTGCCGTCGGCAGGTATATAGCATATAAAATCTTCATTTTCTTCAACTATCCTTGTGCCAAAATCCATACTGCAAAAATAGCATTTATTACCATGCTCTTCATAGTACTTTTTGAGCACGCCAAGAAGATGCTCCATTTTAAGAGGAACTACGCAAAGAGAAGCTATCTGCCAATGAGAATGGGACTGACTTGCCCCTGCGTCTATGCCCTGATTCTTAAACACCTGGACATAGGCGGAGCGCTTATCCTCCTCCAGATCGATAAAGCGAGCCTGAAGAGCCTTAAGGAGCCTGAACATATGACCGTCTGTAAAGTCCTTCATTTTTTCGGTGTGTTCCTTAGTATCTATGACTACATCATGCTTGCCGAATGCCTCGTCATCTACGGGAATAAAGGGATATTTATTCGGCACTATCCTTATTTCATCATCATCGGACTCCCATATGGGAGGAGGTGTCATATGCTTGTTTGCAACGCAAAAGGGACAATACTGTTCAGGCGTATCCTGTACGTTCATACGCTTGAAGCTGTGGGGTCTTTTTGCTCTGTTTGTAGCATAAAACACATATTCGCCTGTCAAAAAACATCGTTTGATCATAATATTACCTCATTTGTATATACCATTGGTTTACATTGCCATATAAATTATTGAGCGCAGGCTGTATAAGCCCCTTTATACGTGGACCTGTGACAAGGGCTTCCGACTCAAAGCCTATGCCTATTACAGGAAGCTCTGCGCTAAGAGCCTTATTCAGCTCATTCAGAGTCCTTTTGCAGCTGTTCTCATCAAAGGCGTTGTTATATGCGGATATAAGAGCATCTGTAGTACTGTTTCCGCAGCCGCCGTAATTCACGGCTCCATTCGTACCCACAATATGAGTCACGTCCATATTCTCTCTCAGTCTTACTCCGCCTATGAACATATCGAAGCTGCCCTTAGAAAGCCTGTCTGTATACTGTTGGAAATCCACCGCTTCAACGCTTGTATTGAAGCCGTTTTCATTAAACGCCTTGCTTATTGCCCGTGCTGTTTCCACTCTTACGGAATTTTCACTATTTACAAGTATAGTAAATGTAAAATCGTTTTTTGTCAAGCCTCCTGCCGAAATAAAGGCGTTTGCCATATTGCTGTCTCTCTCATAGACATCTGCTCCCGTATCGCTGTAATATGGATAATTGGGATTTATGGGAGTGATGCTTTGAGTCATCTTGTTTATATATATATCGGAAATAATATCCTCAAAGGGCACTATACAGGCTATGGCATGTCTTGCATTGACATTTGAAAAAAGAGGCTTTTTAAAATTCATTCCTATATATTCAAAGTGATTTGTGTTATAGTGCTGTGCGTTTCTGCCAAGAGAGCTGTCAAGTAAGCCAAGCTCATTTATATCCACACAGGCGCAATCTATAAGACCTGATGAAAGAGCCTGGAGCTGAGTTGCCTTATCCGGCATTATCTTCACATTTACATTTGTGATATAGGGCTTTCCTTTAAAGCAGCTGTCTGATGAAACAAGATTCATTTCCTTTACTGTGGTATAGTCCTTGAATTTATAAAAACCGCTGCCTACAGGGTACATATCCACAGAGCCTTTTTTATAGTACTGAGCCGGTATTATGGGAAAGCACAGGCTATAGCCTGCCAAAGCCATAGGCTTGCTGTAATTTATAACGGCAGTCAGCTCATCGGTCTTGGAATATGACACCACATTGTCCATACAGCTCTTATATATGGAATCTCCTGCCGCTTCTCCCAATACCCTGAGAGAATATACAATATCGTCTGCCGTAACGGGAGCGCCGTCCTGCCACTTTATGCCCGACTTCAATTTTATTGTAACAGCAGTTCCGTTTTTGCTCAAGGTATAACTTTCTGCCATATTTGGAGATACCTGCATTTCGCTGTCTATTACGAAAAGAGGTTCAAATATGAGCCTAAGTACCTTGTCAACGCTGTCGTCCCTGTTAAGAAGAGGGTTGAGTGTCTCCGGCTTTTTCATGGCAAGCTCAAGAGTACCTCCCGTAACGGGAATACCCTGCTCGGCTGTCTGTTCACTATTGTCCGAAATCGTGCTGACATTCTCTCCGCAGCCACACAGCATCACAATTATAAGCAATATACTAAAAAATCTGAATTTCATATAGATCAGTCCCCAAAATAATTCTGTATATCTTTTTATACAGATCGATCTTTTTCACATAACGCTGAGTTTCGCCATATGGTATTGAATGAAGTGATTCTCCATTATAGCTGTAGTCTGAGCTTTTAAGCCATTTCCGTACATTCCCTATGCCTGCGTTATAGGCGGCAGCCGCAAGCTCCTCATCGGAATCAAAGCTGTCCATTAAAAAGCTGAGTATCCAGCAGCCTATATCAATATTTGTTTCTATATCGTCAAGCCTTCTGTAATCAAAGTTCTCATAGCCCATTTGCTTTACAGCCCATTCCGCAGTATCGGGCATTATCTGCATGATGCCCCTTGCGCCCTTTTCAGACTCTATCTTTGCGGTAAAACGGCTTTCGGTATTTATTATGGCGCATACATATGCAGGATCCAGATCGTACTTTTCGCTGTATTTTTCTATTATATCCAAATAATCAACAGGAAACGCTATGCACAGCGCTATATAGCCTGCAAAGGCAAATATTGCACACCATATTATAAGACCTATCGTAAATTTTATAAGCCGCCATAAAAATCTGAATATTTCAGTCATTATTTCCCAACTCTTTCATATATCTGTTCTCTAAGTCTGTCAATATCTCCATTGTTTTCTATAACAAAATCCGCATATTTTCTGAGCTGCTCTTCAGACATCTGATTTCTGAAACGCATAATAGCCCTTTCCTTTGTTATATTATCTCTTTTCATAACTCTCTCAAGCCTTGTTTTTTCATTGGCGCATACAAGCCATATCTCGTCGCATATATTTTCCATTCCCGCCTCTATCAGAAGCGGCGCATCTATGACTGCATATTTTTTTGTACAGTTTTCAACAGCATTTCTGACATATGCATATATGTACTTATGAGTGATACTATTGAGGAGGTCAAGGCTCCTGCTGTCGCTAAAGACCCTTTCTCCCAATTTTTTTCTGTCTATGCTTCCGTCCTCCGAAACGGCAAAGGGAAAGGCAGCTGCTATTTCGCTGTACGCAGCGCCGTCCTTCTCCATATTTCTGTGAGCGATCTCATCACAGTCCAGCACAAGCGCCCCCAGTTCATTCATTATTTGGGACACCATGCCTTTTCCGCTGCCGCTGTTTCCCGTAAGTCCTATTACCTTCATTTTTCCCTCACCATTGTCAGCTCAAGATACAAGCCTATTGCCACAAGTACGTTGGAGGTGAATACAGATGTCCTTATATTTGTAAAATATGCATTTGAAAAAGCAAAATATGCAAAAACCAGCCAGCAAACAAGGCTTATTGCATGAAGTATAAAAAGCGCCTTGTTATCCCTTACAGCCGTTGATGAAATATAGAATTTCACAAGGGAGGGAATGCCCGCAGCAAACATGCAGAACCTTATGGGAGAAAACTGACCGTTGGTAATGCCTGCTCCCGATCTGTCCATAGTTAATACAATTATGAATACGGCTGCGCTTGCCAAAAAGGTCACAAGTGTCACAGCTATGCTTAACAGCCTTAAAAATTTAGTCTTGTCCATATGATCACCTACTTTGCTTCATACCATGTGCTGCCCTCATGTACATCTACCTCCATAGGTACAGCCATGTCTACGGCATTTTCCATTTCCTCCTTGAGTATAGAGCTTATTCTGTCCGCTTCGTCTTTATAGGCTTCTATAAGAAGCTCATCGTGTACCTGAAGTATAAGCCTTGACTTTAGCTTTTCCGCTCTGAGCCTGTTATGCACCTTTACCATAGCTATCTTTATAATATCGGCAGCCGTACCCTGCACAGGCATATTCATTGCCACTCTTTCTCCAAAGGAACGCTGTATGAAATTAGAAGAATTTATCTCGGGTATATAACGCCTTCTGTTGAATACCGTTATGCCATAGCCCTTCTCCTTTGCAGACTCTACACAGCCGTCTATAAATACCTTTATTTTGGGATATTTTGCAAAATATCCCTCTATATATTCATCTGCCTGCTTCTTTGTCGTGCCTATGTCCTGTGAAAGCGAAAAGGCGCCTATGCCGTATATTATGCCAAAATTAACTGCCTTTGCATTACTTCTCTGAAGAGGCGTTACCTCCTCAAAGGGTACGTTGAACACCTGTGAAGCAGTAAGCCTGTGTATATCCTGTCCTGTTTTGAAGGCATTTATAAGTGTTTCATCGCCTGACATGGCAGCCAATACCCTCAGCTCTATCTGTGAATAGTCTGCATCTATATATACACAGTCCTCAGCAGGCACAAATATCTTCCTGAGCTTTCTGCCTAACTCCAGCTTAATAGGTATATTCTGAAGGTTTGGCTCTGTAGAGCTTATTCTTCCTGTCGTTGTTATGGTCTGATTGAATGTGGAATATATCCTGTTATCCTCATGGACAACTGCCAGAAGTCCGTCTGCATAGGTGGACTTAAGCTTGCTGTAGCTTCTGTATTCAAGGACCTTTCCCACTATCTCGTCCTTATCCTTTAGCTTTTCAAGTATATCTGCGGAGGTGGACCAGCCTGTCTTTGTCTTTTTACCGCCCTTTAATCCCAGCTTTTCAAAGAGTATATAGCTTAACTGCTTGGGGGAATTGATATTGAATTCTTCTCCTGCAAGCCAGTATATTTCCTTTGTCAGCTCGTCAAGCTTCTTTTCAAGCTCATCTCTGTAGGCAATAAGGCCTTCTCTGTCTATGCCCATGCCTGCAAGCTCCATATCGGCAAGGACATATATAAGCGGAAGCTCTATGCTGTAGTACAGATATTCCTGATCATTTTCCTTAAGCTGTTTTTCCATTATGGGATACACTCTTCGACTTATATCGCTGAGTCTGCCGCAATAGAGAGTAAAGTCGCTGCTGTTAAGACTTTCAAGACTTTTTCTGCTCTTTCCCTTTCCAAGTATTTCCTCTTCGGAAGGATAGCTTTCACCTAAAAACTCCTCTGCCAGCTCGCAGTAGTCGTATTTATCCCCTGCCGAATTAAGTATATATCCGCCAAGCATTGTATCAAAGGCTATATTTTTAAGCTCTATGCCCTTGCGCCTCAGAAGTACTATATCCTTTTTGCCGTTATGGGCTATTTTGCAGTTCTGATCTTCAAAAAAATCCCTGCATACAGACAAAAGCTCCTTCTCTTCAAGCCTTATGACAATGGCATTGCCTGCCTTTTCGGCAACGGAAACAGCCAGTATTTTATTATTTTCCTCTATTATATCGTAAGCACAGTATTCAAAGGGATTTATTTCCGAAAGAAGCTCCCTTGCCTTATCCCTGTCTGTAACAAGGCTGTAGTCGGTTTTATGCTCCTCCTGTACCCTTTCTGTATCAAAGCGTGTAAGAAGGCTCCTGAAATCATGAGCTTTAAAAAGCTCATATGCCTTTTCATTAAAGACATCGTGGAGCTTGGTATCTTCAAGATCTATTTCCATAGGAACATCGGTCTTTATGGTAACGAGCCACTTGCTCTTTAGAGCCTGCTCCTTATATTCCTTAAGATTTTCACTTGCCCTTTTGGGCTTTACGTCATCGGCATGCTCTATGGCATTTTCAACGGAACCGTATTCCTGTATTATTTTTATAGCGGTCTTTTCGCCTATAGAGGGTACTCCGGGAACGTTGTCGCTTGCATCTCCCATAAGAGCCTTTACATCTATAAATTCCAAAGGCGTAACGCCGTATACGGACATAACGTCAGCTGCATTGTAATCCTCTACTACAGTATTTCCGCTCCTTGTCTTTGGTATACGTATCTTTATAGTGTCGGTAGCCAGCTGCAAAAGATCCCTGTCGCCGCTTACTATCACAGGAGAAATGCCCTGTCTGTCAGCCTTAGCCGCAAGGGTACCCAGAAGATCGTCGGCTTCATAGCCTCCCATTTCAAATATGCTTATGTTCATTGCTCTGAGTACTTCCTTGAGCATAGGCATCTGTGGTATCAACTCGTCAGGCATTCCCTTTCTTGTACCCTTGTATTCCTTATACTCCAAATGCCTGAATGTAGGCTGATGTACATCAAAGCATACTCCGCAGTAATCGGGCTTTTCCTCGTCCATAAATTTAAAAAATATGTTAAGAAAGCCATACACTCCGTTTGTAAATTCACCGTTTTTGTCTGTGAGCAAAGGCATGGCATAAAAAGCTCTGTTTATAAGGCTGTTCCCGTCCAAAAGCATTATCTTACCGTTCATTTTATTTTTCTCCTTACTTCATCGCTATATACTATTATACAGGATTTTTCAATATAAATAAAGGGGTAAGTTTAATTTTTGTATGCATATCGGCGCTTTATTGAAGGCTGTTCACCATTTCAATTATATTTGCTGTCTAAACGTTATTTTTTCGACAGTCTGAAATTATAATAAATGTCTGCTCTTCATATACTTTACAAAAGGAGATGATACCATGACAATACACATTGTAACAAAAGGTGAGACCATATCCTCTATAGCGGCTATGTACGGCATAAGTCCGCAGGATATAATAGACACAAATTTTCCTCCCGATCCCAATGCCCTTGTGCCGGGACAGACTCTTGTGATACTTCAGCCCGAAATAGTGCATACGGTAATGCAGGGAGATACTGTAGGATCTATAGCAAGGCAGTACGGCATAAGCACAGCTTCGATACTCAGGAATAATCCCTCCGTAATGCCCAACAGCTTACAGATAGGGCAAAGGATCGTAATAGCCTACAAGGATACGGCTCCGACTACCGAAATAGCGGTAAACGGATATACCTATCCCAATATAGACAGACAGCTTTTAAGACGCACGCTGCCCTATCTTTCATTTCTGACCATATTTACATACGGCTTTACAGAGGAAGGGCAGCTTATAACTCCCGATGACGAAGAGCTTATAGCCATTGCTTATGAATACGGTGTCGCACCTGTAATGCTTATATCCACACTTACGGCAGAAGGCACATTTTCAAACGAGCTGGCGGCGCTGCTTCTCTCCGATACGGATATACAGAACGCACTTACAGATAACATTATAAACAACATGGAAGAGAAGGGCTATAAGGCTCTTGACATTGACTTTGAATATATTCCCGCCGAATACAGAGAAGCGTATATAGACTTTGTTTCCAATATTACCCAAAGGCTCAATCAGAGGGGATATTTTTCACTTGTTGCCCTTGCTCCAAAGACATCGGCAGATCAGCCGGGTCTGCTCTATGAATCCCATGATTATTTCGGTCTTGGAAGGGCTGCCGACCTTGCTCTTCTCATGACTTATGAATGGGGATATACATATGGTCCGCCTATGCCTGTATCTCCTCTTCCCAATGTAGAGCAGGTCATAAGCTTTGGCGTAACGCAGATACCCTCTCAAAAGGTGCTTATGGGAATGCCCCTTTACGGCTATGATTGGAGGCTTCCCTATGTAAGAGGAAAATCAAAGGCAGTTTCTCTTTCTCCTCAGCAGGCAATAGCCCTTGCATCGGACACAGGATCCGATATACAGTACGACACAGAGCTTTCGGCTCCTTTTTTCAACTATAATGAAGAAGGCAATGAGCATATAGTATGGTTTGAGGACGCAAACAGCGTCGAGGCAAAGCTGGAGCTTATAAATAAATACAAGCTTGCCGGAGTCAGCTTCTGGAATATAACAAGAGATTTCCCTCAAAACTGGCTTGTGCTCAACAGTCTTTTCAGGATAGCCGTAATATCATGAAAAGCAGAGATATTACCGCTCTTTGCCTTTGCACACTTATAGGCGCAGGATTTGCCACAGGCAGAGAGCTTGTAACATACTTTGTAAGATATGGGATATACGGCTTTATCGGTATCGCCCTTGCCTCTGTCATGTTCGGCGCCGCAATATATATGATACTTAAAAGTCCTTATAAAAGCATAAAGGAGCTTACTGAAAAAAGACTTTCTCCAATACCTGCCTTTATTGCAGACAAAACCGCTTTTTTATTCCTTATAGTGCTTTATTCAGGTATGCTTGCGGCATCGGGAGAGGTCTTTTCCGAAATACTGGGTATAGACAAGGGAATATGCCGCATGATCTCCGCTGTTCTCTGTACTGTAGTGATATGCTCGGGAGCCGATGTCCTTACTCAGCTCAGCCGTATACTTATTGTGCCTATGGCTGTTATTATATTTGTCGCATCGGCTTATCTTTCGGGCAGAAATATTTCAATACCCCCTGAAAATGTACTCAACATAAGGACCGTCATATCGCCTTTTATATACCTTTCATACAATATGATAAGCGCTGTAGCCCTTATAATATCGCTGCCTGATACAAAAAAGCCAAAATTTGCCGCCATTGAAACAGCCCTTTGTATTTTTATGCTTTCCGTTGTGTCGGCTCTTCCTCTTTATACTCACTACAGCGATATATGTTCGGAACCGCTGCCTCTTATGTCACTTTTGAAGGGAAGGGGAATGCTTAAATACGCATATATGCTTTTCCTGCTCTCCGCAATATTTACTACGGCAGTAAACAGCGGTTATTCCGCTCTGCTCCGTATAAGCGATAAGGGCAAAAATTTACTTCCCGCCTGTATGATAACGATTTTTGCTCTTTTTATTTCGGCAGCAGGCTTTAACAAAATAGTGGATAATATTTATTTTGTATTCGGCATTATGGGCTTTATTCTTCTTTGGTGCCTTAAATGACCGTCATATCAATAAAAAAAGGCTGTTCAAATGCCGTTTATCGACATCTGAACAGTCTTTTATATTTGATTATTGTTCCTTCTTTTTACGGAAGGTCAATGCAAGTACAGCAAAGGCTGCAATAAGTGAAGCCCATGCGATAGGAAGTGAAGTATTGTCACCTGTCTGTGGTGAACCGTTTCTGCCGGTTGAGCTTCCTGAACCATATGTTCCGCTGCTTCCCTCAGTACTTCCTCTTCTTCCGACAGTAGAAGCATTAGGTCTGTCGCCTGTCTTACCTGCAGTACCTGTGCCTACGGTATTGGCATTAGGTCTGCCTCTGCTGCTTCCTGCTGTTCCGTACTCGTCCTCATCATTCGGAGTTCCCGGAGTTCCGCCTGTACGTATTGTAGTAGTTTCTGTTGTAAGCTCTGTACGTGGTGTGCCTCCGTTTACAGTAGTTGTTTCCGTTGTGGTTTCGGAAACGGTTGTTTCTGTAGTAGTTTCTGTAGAGCTCTCTGTGATCTCCGTTGTAGCTGCGGTGGTAGTTTCCGTTGTAGCCTCCGTTGTAGTAAACGTTGGAGTAGAATGTGGACGTCCGCCGCTTGGCTTTGTAGTTGTAGTTTCCGTAGCAGCTTCTGTTGTTACAACAGTTGTTGCTTCGGTAGTGGTCGTTGTCGGCTTAGGTCCCGGCGGTGGAGTATACGGCTTATCTGTTGTAGCCTCCGTTGTCGTTTCCGTAGTCGTTGTAGTTGTAGTTGTCGTAGTCGTAGTCGTTGTTGTCGTGGTCGTTGTGGACGTTGACGTTGTCGTTGTAGACGTTGACGTTGACGTTGTTGACTCCGTACTTGTTTCCGTTGTCGTCTGCTTTGGCGGAGGCGGTGGAGTTGGCTTAGTCGTAGCCTGTGTAGTGGCTGTAGACGTTGTGGTCTCCGTACTTGTCTCCGTTGTAGTCGTAGACGTGGTCGTTGTTGTCGTAGTCGTTGTTGTGGTTGTCGTCGTTGTTGTCGTAGTCGTTGTGGACGTTGACGTTGTTGACTCTGTACTTGACTCCGTTGTTGTCGTATCCTTTGGCGGAGGTGGAGGAGTTGGCTTAGTCGTAGTCTGTGTAGTGACTGTAGACGTTGTTGTCTCCGTACTTGTCTCCGTCGTGGTCGTAGACGTTGTGGTAGTCGTTGTAGTGGTCGTTGTTGTTGTAGTTGTTGTCGTTGTTGTTGTAGTTGTTGTTGTTGTTGTTGTAGTTGTTGTCGACGTCGTTGTTGTCGTTGTCGATGTAGACGTAGTCGTTGTGGACGTTGACGTTGTTGTCTCCGTACTTGTTTCCGTTGTAGTCGTGGACTTTGGCGGAGAAGGCTTTGTTGTAGCCTGAGTCGTTGTAGTAGACGTTGTGGTCTCTGTACTTGTCTCCGTTGTAGTCGTGGACGTTGTGGTAGTCGTCGTCGACGTCGACGTCGTTGTCGTAGTTGTTGTAGTTGTAGTTGTCGTAGTCGTAGTTGTCGTTGTAGTCGTCGTAGTCGTTGTAGACGTTGATGTTGTCGTTGTGGACGTTGTTGTCTCCGTACTTGTCTCTGTTGTAGTAGTAGAGGTTGACGTTGACGTTGTGGACGTTGACGTTGACGTTGTCGTCTCTGTAGACGTTGACGTTGACGTTTCTGTGGTAGTCTCTGTAGATGTTTCTGTCGTGGTTTCTGTAGTGGTCTCTGTAGATGTCGTAGTAGATATTTCCTTATTGTTTATATCTACGATACCCTTATTGTTATCTCCTTTAAGCTCTACAGAATTATTGGTATAATCAATATCCACTATACCGTTTACGCCCTGTTCAAGTATCCTGCCGTTAATATCGGTCTCATATACGATGTACTGAGTACCGTTTTCAACATCGTAAGGCAGATTCTTGAATACGACCTTATCCTTTGTACCTTCGGCTGAACCCTTTATCGTAAGGCTCTTTATAGAGCTTATTCTTACAGGCTTGCCGTCTTTCATTTCAAATACTGCAAAATAGAATGTCTTTCTGCTGTTTGTATCGGAAACAAAGGTCTTGTTAAGTGTAATTTCACCATCATCGCCCTTGCTCTTTACCCATACGCCGACCTTTGCCGGCTCTGCAATAAGTCTTTGCTTCATTATTGCCTGAGGACCTACCGCCCTTGTAAATGAGTAAGCAAAGTTGTTCCATGCAATGTTGCTCTCGCCAAGAGTCGTAACGACCTCGGGAACACGTCCCGTAAACTTGATCTGTACACCTGCGCCTGCAGGTATCTGATATTCACTGTCAAAGAGGAATCTTACAAGAGAAGTATTTTCTCCCGGTGAGGTGCTCCAGTCAGTAATATACTGGCTTCCGCCTGCCCAGTCCTCCGCATTCTCGTCATTGAATGTGGTTACTCTGTCGTCTGAGAAGTTAAGAGTGACCTGAGGATGATCCTCCTGACCGTTAGGCTTTGTAACGGTAGTTGAGATATAGTCATCCCATGCTACGTCAAACTTAGAATCTCTTGCATAATCCGTAATGACGCCAATATCGCCTACAAATGGCAGTCTGTCTATTACAGAGAAGTTCTTTATAGCAACATTTGAATTATTCTTAATGTTAAGAGTATATGTAACTGTTTCACCCTGCATACCCTGAACATAGTTGTCGGGCTCATCTTTATAGCTGTAGCCCGTGTCTTCAACAGGGTCGTACTTGTGACCATCAGGTGTGTATTCTATTTCCTTCCAGGACTCTGTGGCAAGACCTAATATATTGAATGTGCCGCTGGAGCCTAATCCGCCTTCTATCTCGTGGCCGGAAGGTATGTTCTCATCATCATATCTGCCTGATACCTTAAGAGCAACATCGTTCTTTATAACGCCCGTCTTACCTGCAAGACCTGACTTCATCTTTGTTGCAAAGGAGATCTCAATAAATTCACCGGGCTGAAGGTCGAACTCACGCATTCCTGTAAAGTCCCAAACGGCTATATCCTTTCTTTCCTCTTCGGGAACGGAAGGATCTGTGCTGCCCTTTATAACAGTAGCATCAATAAACGGAAGCTCTGTTCTTTCGCCTGTCAGCTCGTTTGTCTTATAAATATTGGGTCGCCAGTTTATAAGGCTGACATCATCAGCATTCATGTAGGTATATATGGCAGGGATACTATCCTCTACCTTATAATCCTTCATCACGGAGCCGCCGCCCTGTTCATCTGCTTCGTTTATTACAGCTATAGTCCATACTATACTGTCACCTGCGGTAACAACGCCGCCTACATTATTAAGAGTAGGTGAAGAAGCGGCAAATGAGCCTATACCCCTCTTGCCAACTCCCGGATGCATAGTTTCTTCCTTAACGGTAATGGTTTTCTTTACGGTCTTTTTTGTAGTGACCTCTCCTTCAGGAGTTTCAAAAGCATTGTTTGCCGTTATGGATACGGAATTGCTTACGTCTGACTGCTGTATGTAATACTTGCCGTCAACTACCTCTGCTGATGACACAAGCTTTTCTATCTCATCTTCGGTAAGCTGAGTTACATAGAATATATATGTAGGCTTCTTGCCATGATATATCTTAAAGTCATCGGGGAAAGTCACCGTAAATACGGAACCCGGTTCTTCATTGTAATCAATTTGGGCTTGGTTATATATATAGAAATTATCGTCCTGCTCATAGTAAGCAGCATGTACCTCTATAGTTATATCTCTCCAGCCGTCCTCAAGCCTCTTCACAAGCTTCATGCCGTCAGGTATCTTATCATTGACTACAAGCTTACCTGCGTCATAGTCCTTTTCGCTTAAATTTTCAAGACTTATGACATAGCTGAATCTCATATCTCTGAGATACTGTCTCAGCTCCTCCTCAGAAGTTGCTTCCTTAACATAGAGATTATCCTTATCGGTAAAATGTCCGTTTTCGTCCCTAATAGGATTGCCGCTTTCATCTACCGCTACGGCTTCCTTCTTTATGTCAAGCACAGGATTGGAAGTGTTTACACCATAGTTGACTGTGACATTATCGCCGCCGTTTACGGATACCGTATTGGCACCAATTGTAAAATCCGCCTTAAGCTTAAGAGAATACTCAAGCTCTATATATCCTCCGGGCAGTACGCTAAAGCCCGGAATGCTGTTTACAACAGAGCTTACATTTCCGCCGGTGGTCGGACCTGAGCTTGAAGGACTGTTGGGATCATCGGAATCATAGTACTTAATATCTATTATTCCGATACCGTACTGCATATTGGGGAATGTGTACTTATCGCCCTTTGTCACTCCGTTGATCTTGCTTACATCTGTAACAACAATATCAACGGGACCATCGGCAGTCATTTTGTCTGCATTTGTGAGAACATCGTGTATTTCAAGATAATTAAATGTTTCAAGGGTATTGTTGTATACCTTTATCTTGAACTTAACATATTTATCAAGATTTTCTTCCGGAAGCTTGCCGCTTTCCGTAACATCGTTGCCCTCATAGTCATATACATGCTTTTCAACGTCCAGCTTAACATTGGGATCGGGAACTGTTATTGTTCCTCCGGGACCTTCGCCGCCGCCCTTGTCGCTGTCTGTTTCAAATGTACCGTCCTTAAGTATGGCAATATTGTGTATTGTAGAGTTGACCTCTGCATCTTCTGCAACCTTTGCCTTTACGGTAAGTGTAAATTCCTGATTGCCATCTACCTTGCCTACATACTTAAATGTTATCTTTCTTGAATCGCTGTCATACTCTCTTGTCCAGCCCTGTGTTCCCTGAGCCTCTATATACACAAGACCATCGGGAAGTTCGTCCTCTACTATAAGAGGGTGCTCCTCTGTATATTCGGCAGGAGAGTTCTGATTATTCTTTACCTTTATGGTATATGTAACCGTTTCGCCGGGCTTAACACGGCTGTTATCGGGAGTCTTTGTTACTATCCAGTTTTCGGGATTGAACTCATTCCTGGTATGGGTTACGGTAGATTCGCCTTCCTTTTTGCCGTCCGCCCAAAGCTCAGCCGTATTCTTAAGACTGTTGGGATTGGCACTCTCAAAGCCTTCGTTTACAGCTACGGGAATGGTTATTGTAATATATCCCTGTGCAGGAAGATTTGTGACCTCAACGGAAATATTCTTTCCATTTGTGTTATCTGTATATTCAACTCCGTCGCTTATATCTATTTTAATATCCCCTGCAATATCTACAAAATCGGGAAGTGCGTCCTTTATCTCATGAGGTACAGTCATATCGCCTGTGCCTGTGTTCTTATAGGTGATAGTGTAGTCGAAAACATCGCCCTTCCTTATGAAATCCTTGTCGGCTTTCTTTTCAAATGTGGTGGAAGGAGTCTTTTTCTTAACCTCTATATCTTCTTCTACTTCCTTATCATAGGAATTGCTTGTAAGCTTTGCTGTATTTGGGATACTTGCGTCGCTGTCGTCCTTTACCTTTAATGGGATATAGCCTGCAAGTATACCATCTGGGTCTATATTTGAACCTTCAAATATGATCCCGTTGTTTTCATAATCATAATTTAAATGGCAGCTGCTGCCCGAGTTACTGTTGTTTTCCATTTTCACCCATGCAACATAATCCTTGCCATTCACATTGAATGTGGAAAGTGAGCCTATATTCAGATTCTGATTATTCCAATCACTAAAATACTGCTTATATGCTTCAAGCTCATCGGCTGTTACAAACTCCAGTCCCTCAGGGATCATATCCTCGAAGCTGTGGCTGTAAAGAACATCGGTACCGTTGTTCTGAGATGTTATCTTATAAAGAATAATATCTCCTTCAACCACATAGCTGTTTGGATCCCAATCCCCTGTATAAGTGCCGAACTTGTCGGCTACATCGGAAATTGACTTTGTAAGAGCGTTTGCCAGCTCTGCATCGAACTGTCTGGGACGTGAAAGCAATATAGACGTATCTGCGTCATTTTCCAGAACATGCTCTCCGTCAAAATAGTCGGTATATGTAGTCTTGAGCTTTGAGCTTACAGATGTTTCATTTTCAAATCTTTCGTCAAATGAAACGCTGTCCTTGCTTATTCTTACCTTTGGCTTAAAGCAGTCCATCTGCTTTTCGGGATATTCCTCAAGGTTAGGATTTTCAACAGTACCCCTTACGGTAAAGCCTGTTATCCTGCCCTCACCGTCTGTAACGGGAGTTATTTCTGCACCCTCAAGATTTTCTACGCTTACGGCAGAATTAATATCCGTACCTGCGGGAAGATACATTCCCTCAGGAAATTCGTAGGTATTCTCAACAGTTACCTTCTTTGTATAAATTGTGCCTTCTGATGTCCATGTAGGATCATATTCGTTAAGTTCTTCATTATAAAGGCTCTTGTCGTACTCAATTATGTTGAATACAAGGTCCTCAGGAAGCTTATATTCTCCCTCAGTCACCTGCTGAAGAACGATCTTGTCCTTGTCGGGCCATTGGTCGTGATCCCACTTAGGCTCTGCCGTTGCGGATACGGAAGCGCTTACGTCCGT
>CANQBT010000004.1 GCA_947589405.1 uncultured Clostridia bacterium
GTGCTTGCAAGATACATAATCACATCTGACTTTGTATCAACTGTGAACTGGATAGAACCTGTATCGTCCTTTCCAATTTCGATAGCATTAGGTGAGCCGCTGCTACCTAATCTTGTCTGAACATCGCCAACAACTGTGAAAAAGCTATCAGTTGGGGCGTACTTAGCCTTATCAGTGGTTTCTTTAGCTAACGTATAATCAAGAAGATGATCATAGCCTGCAATATCATCAGGAACAGTCGCCGCTAAATCTTCTACATCACTATCAACGATGTCTTCTGCTATAGCTGAAGCAGCTGAGATAACATCGTCTGCGCCTAAGACGCCGTTAACGTCCGCATTAGCAGATATCATGTTCGTAAACATTGCTGAAACCAACATAACAAAAGCTAACACACGGCTTATAGTTCTTTTTGTAGAACCATTTTTCATGTTAAAATTCCTCCTTTTTTATTTGTGATAAAATATTCTAAGTGGGGAAATGTGCATACTTTCTCCTAAGAATATTGTACATCTAAAATTATAAATGCTTTTTGTCAAAAAGTCAATTTGTTTTTTAAAAATATTTGATTCATTAATGCACAAATATATTCGGTTTTTTTTGTAAGCTTGACCTAAAAATAAAATTTTAGAGAAAATTTTGGTTGTTTTGTACAAAAAAATTACTGTTTGTTTATGTATTTTGCTTGTATAGGTGTTTAGGCAAAGCAAAAAGAACAGTAAAAATATTTACATAACCTATAAAAAAACAGGAAACACTTTTGCCAAATGTTTCCTGTCAGCAGCTATTTTATTTGTCAGCAAGATATTTGTTGATAGTGTCTACAATATCGTCTGCGTCCATTCCATGTACCATTGCGGCTTCCGCAAGAGTTTCTCCCTGAGCTGAAGGACAGCCTACGCAATGCATACCTGCGCTCATAAGAATGGGTATTATACCCTGATCTACCATAATAAGCTCGCCTATTATCATATCCTTGTTTATTGTCTTTGCCATAGTATTTCTCTCCTTTGCATATTATTAAAAATTATTTTTTATAACTCCTATCTTATTAAATGGGAAATATCTGAATATTGCCTTTCCCTGAACATAGCTCTCGGGCACAAATTTATTGCTCCAAAAACGGGAATCCGCCGAATTGTTCCTGTTATCTCCCATCATGAAATAACAGTCCTCATCAAAAAGTCCGTCGCCGTCCTTGTCATATTTGGAAGCATCTTCTATATACTGTGAGTAATCCTCAAGCCTGTCGCCTGCCTTTGGTATATGATAAACCTCATCTCTTGTTTCCATATAGCCGTTTACAAAACTGTCCTCCAAAGGCTCCGTGCTGTCGTTTATATATATTTCATTATCCCTTATCTCCACCTTGTCTCCCGGAAGTCCTATGACTCTTTTGATATAGAGCATGTTTTCATCATCGGGAAATTTGAAAACAGCTATGTCAAATAACTCGGGGGATCCTATATAATAAGAGATCCTGTTTGCTATAAGTCTGTCGCCTGTCATTATGGTGGTTTCCATAGAGGCTGAAGGTATCTTGGCGTTAACTATTATAAAATGAGTGATAAGATATGCCGCTATTACGGCTATGACTATTGTCTTTATCCAGCTTACCACTTCCGCAAAAAAACCGCCTTCCTCCTCAGACATATCCTCCGCATCTGCTTCGTTATGAATATTTTCTTCCAGATCATTTAAATTATTCATAGGTTTTCTCCATTTCATATTAATCATCTATTTAAATATACACCATATTTATCCTAAAGTCAATGACGCCTTGACTATATTTTTGTGCTGTGTTAAAATTACATTATTATACAAAGGAGGTTTATCATTATGAAAGGAATCGTGCTGGCAGGCGGCAGCGGAACAAGACTCTATCCACTTACTATGGTAACAAGCAAGCAGCTTCTGCCTGTGTATGACAAGCCTATGATATATTATCCCCTTTCCGTGCTTATGCTTGCGGGTATAAGGGATATACTTATAATATCCACGCCTGTGGATCTGCCTAATTTTGAAAGACTCTTGGGCGATGGCTCCAAGTTCGGCATAAATTTAAGCTACAAGGTACAGCCAAGCCCCGACGGACTGGCTCAAGCCTTTTTAATAGGAGAGGAATTTATTGACGGCGACAGCTGCGCAATGGTGCTGGGAGATAATATTTTCTACGGCAGTCATCTGTCAAAGCATCTTAAAAATGCGGCAGTCAAGGAAAAGGGCGCTACTATTTTCGGCTATTATGTAAACGATCCCGAGCGTTTCGGCATTGTGGAATTTGACGATAAGGGCAAGGCTATTTCTATAGAAGAAAAGCCTAAAAATCCCAAATCCAATTACTGTGTAACAGGTCTTTATTTCTATGACAATACGGTTGTGGAAAAGGCTAAGAGGGTGAAGCCCTCAGCAAGAGGAGAGCTGGAGATAACCGATCTTAACAAAATGTATCTGGAGGAAGGCTCTCTTGACGTTATAACTCTGGGAAGAGGCTATGCATGGCTTGATACGGGTACCGTCGATGCATTAAGCGAAGCCGGAGAATTTGTAAAGGTAATAGAGGGCAGACAGGGTATAATGATCTCCGCTATAGAAGAAATTGCCTACAGAAACGGCTGGATAACAAAGGAACAGCTTACAGAAGCCGCTAATGCCTACGGCAAGTCCGCATATGGCAAACATCTTATGAATGTTGTGGATAATAAATACTTGTACTGATGGAGGATATATATAATGAAGATACTTGTTACCGGCGGCGCCGGATTTATAGGCGGAAATTTTGTACACTATATGCTTAAAAAGCACCCTGAATACGATATACTCTGTGTAGACAAGCTGACCTATGCGGGAAATATGGAAACACTTGCTCCCGTTATGGACAATACTCACTTTAAGTTTGTTAAAGCGGATATTGCAGACAGGGACGCCATATTCAAAATTTTTGAAGAAGAAAAGCCTGATATTGTCGTAAACTTTGCAGCGGAAAGCCATGTGGATCGCTCAATAGAGGATCCCGGCATTTTCCTTAAAACAAATATACTGGGTACTCAGGTAATGATGGACGCTTGCAGGGAATACGGCATAACACGTTATCATCAGGTGTCTACAGACGAGGTATACGGCGACCTTCCTCTTGACAGACCCGATCTTTTCTTTACTGAGGAAACGCCTATACACACATCAAGTCCCTACAGCGCTTCAAAGGCGTCTGCGGATCTTCTTGTGCTGGCATATCACAGGACATTTGGTCTGCCTGTGACTATTTCAAGATGCTCAAATAACTACGGACCTTATCATTTTCCCGAAAAGCTTATTCCTCTTATGATAGCAAATGCTCTTAACGACAAGCCCCTTCCCGTATACGGCAAGGGCGAAAACATAAGAGATTGGCTTTATGTGGAGGACCATTGCAAGGCTATAGACCTTATTATACACAAGGGAAAAATAGGTGAGATATACAATATCGGCGGTCACAACGAAATGGCAAACATTGACATAGTAAGGCTTATATGCAAAGAGCTTGGCAAGCCTGAAAGCCTTATAACATATGTTGCAGACAGAAAGGGTCACGATATGCGCTACGCTATCGACCCAACCAAAATACACAACGAGCTGGGCTGGCTCCCCGAAACTATGTTTAAAGATGGTATAAAGAAAACCATACAATGGTATCTGGATAACAGACAATGGTGGGAAAATATTATAAACGGAGAATATCAGGACTATTATAAGAAAATGTATGAGGGCAGATAAATGAAGATACTTGTAACAGGCGTAAAGGGTCAGCTGGGCTATGATGTTGTGAATGAGCTTAAAAAAAGAGGTCATGACGTCTTTGGTACAGATGTTGACAACATGGATATAACAGACAGCTCAGCTGTTGAAAAAATAATAAGGGAATATATGCCCGATGGGGTAATACATTGCGCCGCATATACGGCTGTGGACGCTGCTGAGGACAATGTTGAGCTTTGCAGACGTATTAATAAGGAGGGTACCGAAAATATAGCAAAGGTCTGCGGTGAAATAGACTGCAAAATGATATATATTTCCACAGACTATGTATTTGACGGTCAGGGCACTCGCCCTTGGGAGCCTGATGACAAGGCAAAGCCTCTCAATGTATACGGTCTTACAAAGTATGAGGGGGAGCAGGCCGTACAGAAATATATTGATAAGTTTTTTATTGTAAGGATAGCATGGGTATTTGGCGTAAACGGCAAAAACTTCATTAAGACTATGCTGAAATTGGGTAAGGAAAAGGGCGCCGTTTCAGTCGTAAACGATCAGTTCGGCACGCCTACATATACCTATGATCTGGCAAGGCTTCTTGTAGATATGGTCGAAAGCGATAAATACGGTATTTACCACGCTACCAATGAAGGCGGATTTTGCTCATGGTACGAATTTGCACGCTGTATTTTTGAAACAGCAGGTATCGATGTGAATGTGACGCCGGTATCAAGCAGCCAATTTCCCGCTAAGGCAAAACGACCCGAGAACAGCCGCATGAGTAAAGAAAAGCTGTCACTTAACGGCTTTGAAAAACTTCCCGACTGGAGGGACGCCGTTAAGAGGTATGTGGGGATAATTGAGGGGTAAAATTATTACCGAAAATAGGATTTATGTAAATTAAAAAGCTGTTGCTTTGAGCCTGATAAAATGAGGGCTTATGCGACAGCTTTATTTGTGGGGTTGGGTGTATTAATTTTGGTTTAGATGAATACCGACATATCTTTTGCTTTAGAACGACCCTTCCACCATTTCTGCGCAATGCAAGCATTACTTGAAATGGTCCCCCTCCCCTCCGACGCCCTGCGGGCTAGGGGAGGCTAGAATCTAAGAAGAAAAAGAACGCCTTAGGTTATACAATATCCAAACGCCTTAAAATATTAATAAAATCCATTTAAATATCTATCTTATTTTCCAGCTGGGCGATTATGTAGGGCAATGATTTTATATTGTCCATAACATAGTCGGCGCCAGCCTTAAGGAATTTTTCACGCACACGTTTTCTTTCTTCCTCTTTCTGCTCATCGGTTAGCTTTTGGAAGTCCTCATAGGACATACCCATTTCCGAAGAACCGTCTATAATGCCAACGGAAATGACTCCGGCATTTGTTCCTTCCTTTATGTCGCTTACGGTATCGCCTACTTTTATAACAGACTTAACGGAGGTTATACCCAGCTTTTCCATATTTTTGAATATCATGTATGGGAAAGGTCTGCCATAGCCGTTTACGTCCTCAGAATTTATCCACAGGTCTACATTTACGCCTTTTCTGCTTACGATCTCTTCAAGTACATTCATCATTTCATGGGTATAGCTTGTAGTGGAGCCTATCCATATTCCTGATTCCCTTATTGTATCCATTGTCCTTTTTACATACTCTTTAGGTTCGGAATATTTCTCAAACTTACCGATTACTATTTGCTCGAAGCGTCTGCTCAGCTCCATAATGTCCCCTTCATTTGGCTCCATACCTGTTTTTTGATACCAGAGCTTCGTAATATCGGGGTGACCTATCATCTTTCTTATATGGTCCTGCTTGTCTATACCCATGCTCCTTCTTGTAAGAGCTTCGTCTATAGTGATTCCATATTCGGCAAAAAGGTCTATAAAGCCTTCTACCGTAGCCATACAGCCGTAGTCTATAATTGTTCCAGCCCAGTCCAGTATTACAGCTTCGATTTTTTTCATAGCGTTCTCCTTTTTTATTTTTATCCTTATTAATTTGATTATAACACAAATTTGTGGAAATTCAATTATAATTTGTAAAATCCTACTGCCTTGACAATAAAGTAAAGAGGGGGTATACTTATATAAATCAGTTTCATATATTTGTTTTATGAAATATGGGAGGATAAATATGAAGAAAATAGTTCTGACCGGAGGAGGTACCGCAGGTCATGTTACTCCGAATATAGCCCTTATTCCTCACCTGCAGGAAGCCGGCTATGAGGTGTATTATATAGGAAGCAAGGGCGGTATGGAAGAGGAGCTTATAAAGGACTTGGGCATACCCTACTACGGCGTAAGCTCAGGCAAGCTGAGAAGATATATGGATAAAAAGAATTTTTCCGATATTTTCAAGGTGGTACACGGAATAATGCAGTCCAAAAGGCTTATAAAGAAAATAAAGCCCGACGTCGTTTTTTCAAAGGGCGGATTTGTGGCTGTGCCGGTTGTAATGGGCGCCGCTATGAACAGGGTGCCTGTGGTGGCTCACGAATCCGACATCACTCCCGGTCTTGCCAATAAGCTTGCCATGCCCTTTGCCAAAGCCGTATGCACCACCTTTCCCGAAGCGGTAAAGCATATAAAGGATAAAAAAGGCATACACACAGGTACGCCTATAAGAGAAATGCTCTTTAAGGGAGATAAGGAAAAGGGCAAGGCTCTCTGCGGATTTAAGGACAATAAGCCTGTAATACTTATTATGGGCGGTTCTCAAGGCTCCGTAAGGGTAAACAATATTATAAGAGCAATCGCTCCAAAGCTTTTAAAGGACTTTAACATTGTACATCTGTGCGGTAAGGGCAATCTCAGCTCTAACTTTGACAATACTAAGGGCTATGCTCAGTTTGAATATATTTCCGAAGAGCTTCCCGATCTGTTTGCTCTGTGCGATATTATTGTTTCAAGAGCAGGAAGCAATGCTATTTGCGAATTTCTGGCGCTTAACAAGCCTATGCTCCTTATCCCTCTGGGAAAGGACGCCAGCAGAGGAGACCAGATACTTAATGCAGAAAGCTTTAAAAAACAAGGCTTTGCTGAGGTATGTCCCGAAGAAAGCATGACAAGGGAAAGCCTGTACAAGCAAATTACAGAGCTTTACCGAAACAGAGATAAATATATATCCAAAATGAAAAACGACGAAACCGCCAACGGTGTGGAAGAGGTCATGGATGTTATAAAGGCAGCTTCAAAATAACAAAAGCTTACGCCTTGCTGCGGTTTTCAGCTTATTTATAAAAAGCAGGGTGTATATAAAAAGGAGGAAAATCAAATGAAAAAAATCGTATCTGTTGTAATGGCGGCTCTTATGATGAGCACAAGCGTGCTTGCCGCAGATGTAAACGTAGTTGTAAACAACAAGCCTATTGAAAGCAAGGGCATTATTATTGACGGAAGAACAATGATGCCTGTAAGAGGAGTGTTTGAGGAGCTTGGCTTTGACGTAAGCTGGGATAACGATACAAAAACCGCAACTCTTACAAAAAGCATAGTTACCGTAAAAATGACTAACGGCGATAAGGGATTTACAGTAAACGGCAAGGAAATAGTGCCCGATGTACCTCAGCAGATAGTAGACGGCAGCTTTATGCTTCCTTTAAGAGCAGTAGCGGAGGCCATTGGCGCAAGAGTAAACTGGGACGGCGCTACATCTACAGCTACTATTTCAACAGGTCTTAAGGTAGAGGGAATACTTGACCTTACCGAAAATAAAGAAGAGGTAAAGACAAACGATACTCTTGATCTTTCAGACGCTGTAAAGATAGAGACAATAAGCCCCGACGATCCTATTTTTGATCAGGCAGGCGTAAACGAAATAACTATAGACTAAGGCGAAGAAATGAAGAGAATAGGTAAAAAACAAAAGGCCGTAGCCTATATAACGGCTTCCGCCTTTTGCTTTGCTCTTATGAACTGCTTTGTAAGGCTTTCGGGAGATATTCCCACAGTACAGAAAAGCTTTTTCAGAAATTTTATAGCGGCTCTTATGGCCTTTGCCCTTATAATGAAAAGCGGTACGGGCTTCAGCTACAGAAAAAAAGATGTACCTTTGCTTATGGTACGGTCTGTTATGGGTACTCTTGGTATACTCTGCAATTTCTATGCGGTAGACCATCTCAACATATCGGACGCTTCTATGCTGAACAAGCTTTCCCCTTTCTTTGCGGTTATTTTTTCTTTTATTTTTCTGAAAGAAAAGCCTAAGCTTATACAAGGTCTGGGCGTCATTACCGCATTTGTGGGATCCCTTTTCATAATAAAGCCTTCTATGGATTTTTCTGCATTTATGCCGGCTCTCATAGGCTTTACAGGCGGTATGGGCGCAGGCGCCGCATATACGGCAGTAAGGGCTCTTGGCAGCAAAGGGGTGAAGGGTCCTCTTATCGTGCTGTTTTTCTCTGTGTTCAGCTGTGTGGTAACACTTCCTTCCATAATTTTTAACTATACTCCTATGGAAATGTGGCAGCTGGGCTTTCTTATACTTGCCGGTATTGCTGCCGCAGGCGGTCAGTTTACCATTACGGCTGCATATTCAAACGCTCCCGCAAAGGAGATCTCAGTTTTTGATTATTTCCAGGTGGTATTTGCTGCCGCCTTAGGCTTCTTTATTTTTGGCCAGATACCTGATGTATACAGTATTATAGGCTATGTAATAATATGCGGAACTGCTGTAGCGGCTTTTCTGTATAACAGCAAAGAGCAGTAAAATCAAATAAATTACGGGACTGTTTCAGACAGATGATATACTGTACGAAACAGTCCTTTTTATTGTATAAGCAAAAAATATCTGTATCTCAGTACTTATGCCGTATATATTCCCATATACAATATTCGTCAAAAAAATACATAATTGTGTTGCAAATCGACAAAAAATATGGTATTATAATGTAGTATTATTATTTTAATACAAATAATTATTTGTAATTTATATTGACAAACATATGTTCTAATGATACAATAAAAATGTCCTTATTTGTATAAAAAGTAGAACAAAAGTACGAAATAAAGAGAGGTGAATATATTGACGGACACAGAAAAAGAAGAGATCAAAAACATAATGTATCTCTGGGGCAGCTATAAATACATATTAAGTGTGGAAAGAAGCGAGCTTGCAAGCATACAGGATATGTGCAAGGCAATGAAAGAAATAAGAACTATGACAAAGGATTCCCTTCCTGATTTTGCCAAATTGAGCAGAAATGCAGACGAAGGAATTATGAGATCGGTCTCACTTTGCGAAGGACGTATAGAAAAACTCAATCAGCTTATAAAAGAAAATATGCTGCTTAAAGAAAAAATAGACAATATCGTTGACGGGCTTTCATATGTAGAACAGTATATTCTCAAAGCAAGATATGTGGAAAATCTATCATGGGAAATGATGCCCCTTCATATACCCTTTGAAATGAGCAAAAGACATTGCCAGCGATTTCATAACTCCGCTCTTGAACAAATATATGACAGACTGTACAAAAAGCCTTCAAAAACAGCTGTAAATGAGTGATTTGAAAAGATTGTCCTGTTTTTTTATGTGGTTATGTACAAAAAAAACAGGGTTTTGTAAACACATTGTTGTTAAAGCTGTCTTTTTTATGTCAAATTTGTAAAAATGTACCTATTATTTTAATTAAAGGCTTTAAAATTTGTAGTGATTGTGTATAATTTTTGTTACAAAAAATTCATTTTTGCATAATACTTGGCGTTTTGCATAAATAATTTTTGCCTAATTTGTTTAAATATGATATAGATTGAAACACCGAAAAATAGTATTATATTAATTAAGATTAACGGGTTTTACGGGCAGTCTTATGTATGTCCGGTAATTATCTCGAATTATAAGGAGGAATATTTTAAATGGCAGAACTTAAATTAAAAAACATCGTAAAGAAATATCCTAACGGTTTTGTTGCTGTTAAGAACTTCTCTCTTGACATTGCTGACAAGGAATTCATAATCTTCGTTGGTCCTTCAGGCTGTGGTAAGTCTACTACACTCAGAATGATCGCAGGTCTTGAAGATATTTCAAGCGGTGAGTTATGGATAGGCGACAAGCTTTGCAATACTGTTGACCCTAAGAACAGAGATATAGCTATGGTTTTCCAGAACTATGCTCTTTATCCTCATATGACAGTTTATGACAACATGGCTTTCGCTCTTAAGCTCAGAAAGGTTCCTAAGGCTGAGATAGACAAGAAGGTTAAGGAAGCTGCTAAGATACTTGACATCGACCACTTACTTGACAGAAAGCCAAAGGCTCTTTCAGGCGGTCAGAGACAGAGAGTTGCTATGGGTCGTGCTATAGTACGTTCTCCTAAGGTTTTCCTTATGGATGAGCCTCTTTCAAACCTGGACGCTAAGCTGAGAGTTCAGATGAGATCTGAGATCTCCAAGCTTCATCAAAGACTTCAGACTACTTTCATATACGTTACACATGACCAGACAGAGGCTATGACTCTTGGTACTCGTATCGTAGTTCTTAAGGACGGCGTTATCCAGCAGGTAGATACTCCTCAGAACCTTTACAACAAGCCACAGAACTTATTCGTTGCCGGCTTTATCGGTTCTCCTCAGATGAACTTCATCAACGCTACTGTTGCTAAGGACGGCGCTGATGTATGCCTTAAGTTCGGTGCTTATTCAATAAAGCTTCCCGAAGCTAAGGCTAAGGCTGTTCTTGACGGCGGCTATGTTGGCAAGGAAGTTATATTCGGCGTAAGACCTGAGGACGTACATGATGAGGAAATATTCCTTAATACTTCTAAGGATTCTATCGTTGATGCAGATGTTGAGGTTACTGAGCTTCTTGGTGCAGAAACTAACCTGTTCCTTATTATTGCAGGTCAGAACGTTACTGCAAGAGTTGACTCCAGAAGTAATGCTAAGATCGGCGATAACATTAAGGTTGCTTTCGATGTTAACAGGATCCATATCTTTGATAAGGCTACTGAGCTTACTATCTGCAACTAATATGCAAATTATTCCCCTCCCTTTTGGGAGGGGTTTTTTGTTGGTTGGTTGTTGAAAATAAAGGGTTAGATTTAATTAGGGATTGTTTATGTGAGTAATTTCGACCTCTCAGTCAGCCCACGCATATCTGTTCGTTATTTGTAGTTTTTGGTTGGACTGACAGCTCCATTGCACATCAGCATTTTCGGCAAGCCGAAAGTGATGAACCTTACGAAGGGGAGCTTAGTTTTTCATTTCTCATGATTTTTTAGTTAGTTATAAATACAAGCAGAGAAAATAATTATAATATAACAAAAAAAATATATCAGCCCACAAAAATAAGGGAGATAATCTCCCTTATTTTTATTGATTTACAGCTTATTTATTCTTCTTCCATTATTTCCTCAGAAGGTTCCTCGTATACATATTCTTCTGTAATCTTATCCATGCTCATAACGGTAACGCCTTCCTCCAGGTTAATAAGCTTAACGCCCTGAGCAACACGTCCTACAGTAGAAATATCGCTTATTCTTATTCTTATAATGATACCTTCGCTTGTTACCATTATAAGCTCTTCCGTATCCTTTACCATAGCAAGGCCTACGATATTGCCTGTCTTTTCGGTTATCTTATATGCCTTAAGACCCTTTCCTCCTCTGGACTGTACACGGAAGCTGTCAACAGAGGTACACTTGCCAAAGCCCTTTTCGCTTACTATAAGCACTTTATTTTCCTTGTCAACTATATCTGCGCCTATTACAAAATCATTGCTTTCAAGCTTTATGGCTCTTACGCCTGCGGCAGTCCTTCCCATAGGCCTTACATCGCTTTCATCGAAGCGTATTGCCATGCCGTTATGGGTAGCGGCAAATATTTCATTACTTCCGTTTGTAAGGAATACTGAGATAAGCTCGTCATCTTCCTTAAGTCCTACTGCAATAAGACCGCCCCTTCTTATATTGCCGAATGCCTGAGCAGTAGTCTTTTTGATAATGCCCTTCTTGGTTATCATCATAAGATACTGATCATTGTCAAATTCCTTTATAGGTATAACGGCGTTTATCCTTTCACCTTCATCAAGCTGAAGCAGATTTATAATAGGAGTACCTTTGGCATTTCTGCCTGCTTCGGGGATCTCCCAAGTTTTTATTCTGTAAACCTTGCCTTTACTTGTAAAGAAGAGAATATAACTGTGATTAGAGCTTAGGAAAAGCCTTTGGACAAAGTCCTCATCTCTTGTCTGCATTCCTATTATGCCCTTTCCGCCTCTGTGCTGGCTTCTGTAGCTGTCAAGAGATATTCTCTTTATATAGTTGAGATGAGACATTGTTATTACGGACATATCATCGGCAATAATATCCTCCATATCTATTTCGCCCATATCCTGTATAAGTCTTGTCTTTCTCTCATCGCCGTATTTTCTCTTTATTTCAAGTATTTCAGTCTTTATTACCTCATAGAGCTTGTTCTTATCGGCAAGAATGGCTCTCATTTCATCGGCAAATGCCGTAAGCTCATTGTATTCGTTTTCAAGCTTTTCTCTTTCCATACCTACAAGGCTTCTGAATCTCATTTCGCATATAGCGTTTACCTGCTCCTGAGTAAAGCCAAAGCGTTCAATAAGTCTTTCCTTTGCCTCATTTGTGGTATGAGAACTTCTGAGTATGTTTATTACCTCGTCTATATTGTCAAGGGCTTTCAAAAAGCCCTCTAAAATATGGAGTCTTTTCAAAGCCTTATCCAGGTCAAACTGTGTACGTCTTGTAATAACGTCCTCCTGGAATTCAATATAATTGTCAAGTATCTGCTTAATATTCAGTACTCTGGGCACACCCTTTACAATTACAAGGAAATTGATGCTTATGGATTCCTGAAGTTGAGAATACTTGAAAAGCTGATTCAGAACTATTTCGGCAGAAGCGTCCTTTTTGACCTCTATTACTATATGAACACCGTTTCTGTCGTTTGTATTGTCCTGTATACCGGATATACCCTCTATCCTCTTTTCCTTTACAAGATCTGCAATACCTGAGATCATACGGGATTTATTTACCTGATAGGGTATTTCTGTTATAACTATATGTTCTCTTCCGTTAGGCAGAGTTTCAATATTGGCTTCCGCTCTTACCTTTATTTTGCCCTTTCCTGTTCTGTAGGCGTTAAGTATGCCGTTTCTGCCAAGTATATTTCCGCCTGTAGGAAAATCAGGGCCTTTTATTATGCTTATTATCTCGTCAATGTCTGTTTCTCTGTTTTCATTTACTCTATTGTCTATTATCCTTACAATACCGTCTATGACCTCAGATAGATTATGAGGAGGTATATTTGTAGCCATACCTACGGCTATACCGCTTGATCCGTTTACAAGGAGATTGGGTATTCTTGAAGGAAGCACCACAGGCTCCATGAAATCGCCGTCATAGTTAGGCTGGAAATCTACTGTATTCTTGTCTATATCCGCAAGCATTTCAAGAGATATTCTTGAAAGCCTTGCTTCCGTATATCTGGGAGCGGCAGCCTGATAGCCGTCTATGGAACCAAAGTTGCCATGACCGTCTACAAGAGTATATCTCATTGAAAAATCCTGAGCAAGTCTTACAAGAGCGTCATATATGGCAGCATCGCCGTGTGGGTGATACTTACCCATAGTATCGCCCACAATACGGGCGCACTTCTTATGGGCTTTTGTAGGCTCCAGTCCCATTTCATTCATTGAATAGAGTATTCTTCTGTGAACAGGCTTAAGACCGTCTCTTACATCGGGCAATGCTCTGGCAACAATAACGCTCATGGCATAGTCTATATATGAGCTTTTCATAGTCTCCGAGATCTCGGCTGTGACTATTTTGTCAAATTGTCTGTTTTCGTCCATTGTTATTACCTCTTATACATCTAATGTTGCGTAATTTGCATTCTGCTGAATAAATTCACGTCTTGGCTCTACATTGTCCCCCATAAGCTTATCAAATATCTCATCAGCTATTCTGGCATCATCTATGGTCACCTTTATAAGTATTCTCTTTTCAGGATCCATAGTTGTTTCCCAAAGCTGTGAAGCGTCCATTTCTCCCAAGCCCTTATATCTCTGTATAGGCTTCATTCCTTCAGAACCTATTTCTGCTATTATCTGATCCCTTTCCATATCGGAATAAGCATAGTATTCCTTCTTGCCCTTCTCCAGCTTATAGAGAGGAGGCTGTGCAAGATATACATAACCCTCTTCAATAAGAGGCTGCATAAATCTGAATATGAAGGTCAAAAGAAGTGTCGTAATATGCGCTCCGTCTACATCGGCATCTGTCATAAGCACTATTTTGTGATAGCGCAGCTTGCTTATGTCAAAGTCCTCGTGTATACCTGTGCCAAATGCAGTTATCATAGACTTTATTTCTTCATTTCCAAGTATTCTGTCAAGCCTTGCCTTTTCCACATTGAGTATCTTTCCTCTTAAAGGAAGTATTGCCTGAGTCTTGGAATCCCTTGCCTTTACTGCGGAACCGCCTGCGGAATTACCCTCTACGATATATATTTCGCATTGTGAAGGATCCTTTTCAGAACAGTCAGTAAGCTTGCCGGGAAGCTTACCTGTTTCAAGAGCGTCCTTTCTTCTTACAAGCTCTCTTGCCTTTCTGGCAGCATCTCTTGCTCTTGCGGCAAGTATGGATTTTTCAAATATAGTTTTGGCTACGGCAGGATTTTCCTCTAAAAAGTAAGTCAGCTTTTCTGAAAGAACAGAAGCTACGGCGCCTGTTGCTTCACCATTGCCAAGCTTTGTCTTTGTCTGTCCCTCAAACTGAGGTTCAGCTATTTTTACACTTATTATAGAGGTAAGTCCCTCTCTTATATCCTCGCCTGAAAGCTTTTCATTTTCCTTTATGAGTCCGAAACGCTTGCCGTAGTCGTTTATTGTCTTTGTAAGAGCTGTTCTGAAGCCCTGTACGTGTGTACCGCCGTCTACGGTATTTATATTGTTTACATAAGAATAATTATTTTCTATATATCCGTCATTGTGCTGGAATGATACCTCTACAGTAATACCGTCCTTTACACCTTCGCAATAGAATATGGAATCGTACATAGGAGTTTTATTCTTGTTTATATGCTCTACAAATTCCTTTATACCGCCTGTGTAATGATATGAGAAAACATTATTTTCACTTTCTCTCAGATCCAGCAATGTTATTTTAATGCCCTTTGTAAGAAATGCAGTTTCTTGAAGGTGCTGCTTCAACGTTTCCGTATTGAATACAACATCGTCAAATATAAGGGAATCCGGCTTAAAGCTTATAAGAGTGCCTGTAGCCTCCGGGTCGCATTCTCCCACTACAGTAAGCTTGTTCATAGCTGTTCCTCTTTCATACCTCTGTTCATATACATTTCCGTCCTTGTATATATCCACAACGAGCCATTCACTCAGAGCGTTAACAACAGAAGCTCCAACACCGTGAAGTCCGCCTGATACCTTGTATCCTCCGCCGCCGAATTTTCCGCCTGCATGAAGTATTGTAAATACTACCTCTACGGCAGGTATGCCCTTCTGAGGGTGAATGCCTACGGGAATACCTCTTCCGTTATCTCTTACGGATATGGTACCGTCTTTGTTAATAGTTACCTCAATATGGGTACAGTAGCCTGCCAGAGCTTCGTCAACAGCATTGTCCACTATTTCGTAAACACAATGGTGCAGACCTCTTGATGAAGTAGAGCCTATATACATACCGGGTCTTTTTCTTACAGCTTCAAGTCCCTCAAGTATCTGTATCTGATTTTCATCATATTCTGCCTCTGTTCCGTTATTCTGATCCAATAAAATATCCTTGTTTTCGTTTTCTGCCATTATTTTTGCCTCCGTTGAGTTGTCAGCATATCTGCGTATAGGTATACCCCACCCATTAATAAATCAATTATAACACAAATTAAATAAAAATAAAAGGGTTTTTGGTAATTTTTTATTTCAAAGCTTTTTTTTCGGATATTTCTATACTTCCGTTTTTTATATAAAAGATTTTAATATTTTCCTTTATATTTTCCGCAAATTCGTCTATTCCCGTAGATGTTATTACTGTCTGTATATTTTTTATTGAATTGAAAATATAGAGCTGTCTTTTTCTGTCCAGCTCAGAAAGAACATCGTCCAGAAGAAGAATAGGAGAATATCCTGTTTTTTCCTTTATAAATTCTACCTCTGCAAGCTTAAGTGAAAGACATATCGTTCTATGCTGTCCTTGAGAGCCGTAATCTCTGGCGTTTATGCCGTTTATATTAAAGGATATATCATCTCTGTGTATTCCTACAGATGTGGACTTGTAAAATATATCCTTTTTCCTGCACTCATACATTTTCTTTTCGTAATTTTTTTCACTTACATTAGGTAAATACTTTATTTCAAGTCTTTCTCCCGAAGATATTTCACTATGTATTATATCTGCTCTCAGTCCTATTTCATTTATAAATCTGTTTCTATCTTCAATTATTTTTTTGCCGTATTCCACAAGCTGACTGTCATAAACGTCCAATGTCATATCATCGGCTTTTTCATCTTTAAGAAGAGTGTTTCTTTCCTTGAGTATTTTATAATATCTGCTTAAATTGTCGGCATATATCCTACTGAGCTGACATAATTCTATATCTACATATCTTCTTCTGTAGGAAGGCCCTTCTTTTATGAGCATTAAGTCCGAAGGAGAAAAAAATACGATATTGACTGTGCCGAAAAGCTCATTTATGCTTTTTACGGGAATATTGTTTACAGCTATGCCCTTTTTGTTATTTTTCTTTATATGTATATTTATTTTATCTCTGTAAACGCCTTTGTCTACTATTAGCTGAATATGGGCAGATTCCTTGCCGAATTTTATTATTTCTTTTGAAATATGAGTTCTCATGCTTCTGCCGGAGGCACACATATAAATAGCTTCCAGTATATTTGTTTTGCCCTGAGCATTATTTCCGTAAAGCAAATTAATACCTTCTGAAAGCTCAATATCCATTTTTTCTATATTTCTGTAATTTATAAGAGATATATTTTTAATTACCATAGCTCTTTATTATAAACTCCATATCCTTATTATCTTCAAAAATATCTCCGCTTATTTTTACAATATCGCCGTCTTTAAGCTTTTTACCTCTCATAAGACATTTTTCACCGTTTACATATACGAAGCCCTCTTGTATCATAAGCTTGGCATCGGAACCCTGATCCGCTATACGGGCAAGCTTAAGAGCCTGCTGAAGCTTTATGTAATCTGTTTTGATATAAATTTTCTCCATATTATCAGCCTCTTGGATTTATAGGAAGTATAAGATAATTGTATTCATCGTTTGAAACTCCCGTTATTATACAAGGAGATTTATTTGTCTTGAACATCATTTTTACATATTCCTCTTCACAGGAGGAAAAGACATCTATAAGAAATCTTGCGTTAAAATTAATCACAAGACCTTCTCCCAACTCCATATTTATTTTAACATCTTCCTCCACATTTCCTATAGATGAATTAGATGAAATATTCATGAAATTGTTTTTAACAGTAAGCTTTACGTCTGTTTTCCTGCTGTCGTCGGATACTATAACGGATCTTTCCAAAGAATCAAGCATATCCTGAGTATTTACTGTTATTATAGTGTCAAAATCGTTGTTGAAAAGATTTTCATAATTGAGAAAATCACCGTCCAAAAGACGAGATACCATTTTGCATTGTTCCATTTCAAACATTATATGCATAGATGAAAACAGCATTTTAAGCTTCTTTTCATCATCGTCGGGAAGAAGTCTGCAAAGCTCATTGAGAGCTTTTCCCGGAACTACAAATTCATTGTATTCATTGTACTCTATAGGCTTTCTCCTCCAGCTTACTCTACAGCCGTCAATAGCGGCTATATTTATAAAGCCTTCATCAAATTTTATCTGTTCACCCTTCAATATAGGTCTGTTATCCTCTGTGGCTATTGAAAAAATAGTTTTCTTTATCATATTTTTGAAGGTCAAGGAACCTATTTCTATTTCAGCTATATTTTTATTAAGCTCCTCAGGCATAGGGAACTGCTGAGAATCCTGTCCCTTTATATTGAATACGGACTTTCCTGACTTTATTTCACAATTAAATTTTTCATCTGTTTTAAGAGTGACAAAATCACTTGGAAGCTTTCTTATTATTTCCGAAAATATTCTGGCGTCTATGGCTATTGCTCCCTTTTCATAAAGATCTGACTCTATTTCTGATGTTTCTATACTGAGCTTAAGATCATTTGCTATAAGTCTAAAGCCCCTTCTGTCAGCTATAAGCAAAATACAGCTGAGAATGTCAAGAGTAGATCTGGACGTTACAGCCTTTGAAACTATGTTTATTGCATTTAAAAGATTTTGTTTATTGCATTCTATATACATGTTTGTCCTCCTTATGATTATTATATAATATATATAAATATAATAATTATATATATTCATATAAAAGAAGTAGTTGTAGTAGTGTGTGTTGATACTGTTGAAAAGTATATACAGCCCTTATAAATAAAGGAAAAAAATATCAACATGAGCAGAGAATAATAGGTTGATAATAATTGAAATATAAACATATATCAACATGGTAAAAAATGGTATATTTATATATTAACTGTTATCAACATGAAGTTATAAGCATATTAACTTTTATTTGTGGATAAGTTTTATCCTGTTATTCTTTTTTCAATAGCGGCTATTTCTCCTGCTTTTTCTTCATTTGATTCTATTATCCTGCTTATTCTGTCACAGCCGTTCATTACTGTGGAATGATCTCTTCCGCCGAATTTTTCTCCTATTACCTCAAGACTGTCCTCCAAAAGCTTTCTGCAAAGATACATTGCAGTATGTCTGTATGTAGTAAGAGGCTGTGTTCTCCTTTTGGAAAGGAGTTCGTCAACTGTTATTTTGTAAAAATCCGCAACAGTCTGCTGTATATATTCTATTGTAATATTGCTTTTTGATGTTTTGATAGTATCTTTTATTACCTCTTCGGCAAGCTCCATATCTATTATTCTGTTGTTGAAGCGTGCAAACATTATTATCTTATTGAGAGCACCTTCCATTTCTCTGATATTGGAGGTTATTGAATAAGCAATATATTGAAGTATTTCCTTAGGTATCTTTATATTTTTATTTTCTGCCTTCTTTTCAAGTATAGCCGTTCTGGTCTCAAAATCAGGAGATTTAATATCGAATATAAGTCCCATAGACATTCTTGCAACAAGCCTGTCCGTAAGAGTCTTTATTTCAGAAGGCTTTCTGTCGGAACACATAACTATCTGCTTTTTTGAATCTATAAGAGTATTGAAGGTATGGAAAAATTCCTCCTGAGAACCTTCTTTTCCCGAAAGAAATTGAATATCATCTATAAGAAGAACGTCCAGCTTTCTGTATTTTTCCCTAAATTCTATTTGCTTTTTGTACTGTATGGATTCTATAAGCTCATTTGCAAATTTTTCACATGAAACATAAAGTATATTACAGTCGGGATTGTACTGTAATATATGATTGCCTATGGCGTGCATAAGGTGAGTCTTGCCAAGTCCTACTCCTCCGTAAAGAAACAGAGGGTTGTATGTATCGTCTTCACCGGGATTTTCAGCAACAGCAACTGCGGCGGCATGCGCTATGTTATTGGAGGGACCTACTATAAAGTTTGAAAAAAGGAAATCCTCCCTAAGGCCGTTTTCTTTTACTCTAAGCTTTTTATAGCTTTGAGGATTGTCTTCCGGTATATTTTTCTCAATAAGATCGGAATCTATAACAAACTTCATTTCCATGCCAAAAACTTGACTGAGAGCGCTGTCTATTTTAGAAGAATATTTCTTGTTTATCATGTTTTTATATGCGGGAAAATCTATTGTGAGAGAGCATATAAACAAATTATTGGTATATCTCAGAGGTATTATAGGCTTTATAAATGTCTGATATGTAACATCGTTCATTTCAGACATAATAATAACGAGAGCCTCCTGCCAATATTGCTCAGCAGTTTTCATAATGTTTACTCCTTTCATTTAGTATTAATATAATTATAACATTGTGATTATAAAATTAATTTATCAACTTTTGTGGATAATTCAAAAAATATAGAAAATTAGTTAATTTTTGTGAATAATTAACATAATATCAACAAAATTATCAACAATTTGTGAATAAAAAAGGTTAATTTTAAAGATATGCAACCTTAAATATTATAACATAAATGAAGGAATAAATCTATAAAAAATTTGAAAATTATTTAAATATTTACAATATGATGTCAAGAAGATCTGAAGCATTTTTATACATGATATTTTCAATATCCTTTTCTTTTATTTTTTCAAATATTACCGCTTCTATATACATTTTGGGATTGCATATAGGATAATCCGTTCCGAAAATTATTTTACTGCTACCGCATTCCCTTATTGTATTTTTGACCATACCATAGCGAAATAAACCTGTACCGCTTAAGTCCATATAGTAATTGTCATATTTTTTAAGTCTTGATATATGATTGTTATAATCCTCCTTATCTCTTGGGTGAGCGCCGACAAATATTATATCCGGGAAATTTTCAAGAGCCTTTACAATGCTTTCGTCATTTTGGGTATGTATTGAAACAACAAAACCAAGCTCTGATATTATATTATAAATTTCATGCATATTTTTGTCATAATAGCTTTCCCAGCCGTTGTAATAAGGCACAAGCTCACCTATGAGCTTTACTCCTCTGTCATGCATATAGTAAAGCTCTTCTATTGATTTCTTTACATAATGAGGGTGTATATGTATGCCGGAAGTATAAAAGCCCTTCCATTTATCTCTCAGCTCAAGAGCTGTCATATTGAGCCTGTGTATGTCCTCAAAGGAGCTTACTCTTTCTATTACGGAACCGCATATATGACATATCCCTGAGGATATTATATCATTTATAAAATCATCAGAGGTTATTGTATTTTTATAAAAACAGGTATTCTGATCATCTGTTTTAAACGGGTGTGTGTGAAAGTCAATTATTTTCATAAATTAAACCTTATTTCATTATTATTCGATTACTGAAATATATTTATAAATTATACTTGCGGCTTCTGCTCTTGTAATATTGTCGTTTCCCTTGAATTCGTCAGTATCATCGAGAAGTCCGAGACCCTTTAATATAGCTACGCTTCCGTTATTTTCAATATCCTTGTAAGGAGGTTTATAAATATCAAGGTCTGTTATTTTGCCGTAGCCTATAATATCGCTGAATATTTCGGCAAAGTCATAGCGTGTAAGAGGCTTTTCGGAATCCTTTGAATATTTGTCATAATTATCTTTATTTATGGCATACTTTATATTGACGTCTTTGAAATAGAATTTTTCAAAATCCATGAATGTAAGAGCCTTGTCCCCTTCAAAATTATCTCCCTCAAATCGATAGCCCATATAGAGAAGATTTGTGGCAATATCTGCATACCATTGATCGCTTATATCATTATATGTTTTTATTTTATTATTGTTTTTTGAAATAGGCTTTCCGTTGTCTATGCTTATAATATCTCCTGTCATTGCATCTATGGCATAGGAAACATTTATATTGTATATATCGTATACATTATATATATTTGATTTATTGTCCAATGAGGCAAAATATGTCATTTCAAGAGGAAATTCGCTTATTCCCTTATTAAAGGCTTCGTCCTTTGTTATGTTAGCATTAACTTTTGGATAATTTATATAGTTATTAAGTCTAAAATCGGCATATGTTACCTGAAAATTATCATCGATTTGTATTGTTATTTCTTCGTCTATAGATTTTATGCCGTTTCTGAAAACATCAAAATTAAATGTATTATTTTCGTTATTTACATCTCTGAGAGCAAAATCAAGAGATGGATAATTGCTCTTTATAATAGCTTCGGCCTTTTCTTGAAGAGCTTTTTTGTCAGTATTTTCATTATATTCTTTTTTAATGTAATTATTATAGCTTAAAAGTCTACCCTCTTGGTCAAAGGAAGTATACATATCCATGTCTTTATTGCAATTTATATCCAGAGTATAATAATATTTATTTTCTATTTTATTTTTATAATAGTTATAATTTATATTGGAAACATTTATATTTAAGCCAAAAAGTGAATTGAGCTTATTTACTGCGTCTTCCGGTTTAATTATAGATTTTAAATTAGATATTTCATTTTTTTCAGCTTCGGTAAGATTTATATTTTCCTCTTGATCTGTATCCATAGCTTTGGCATTTACTGAAACTTCCGTTCCCGCTGCGACATAGTCAAAATAAAAGAAATAGTCATCGAATTTTTCTCCCGTTATGGCGTCTATATGATAGTATTCTGGAGCATAAGCAGGAATTATATTGTATTTTTCATTTTCATAGTCATAGCTTGTGATATATACCATATCAAATTTATTTTTTAAAATTTCATTTGCCTTTTCCATTCCTATGGCGGAGGAAAAATTATCCGTCTGTATATCGAAAAGAAAATAAGGTATACTTGAATTCATAACGGTATTGGTGTATTCATTGACATTTATATTTATTTTGTCCGATGAAAACGGAATATCGTTACTTACAATATTATAGATATAAGAATATGAATCATAATCCAGATAATAGTCAACATATTTAATATTGTTATATTTTTCGCCGAGTACTTTTTTAAGAAAGGCATCGGCAGTTTCCTTACATTCATTTTCGTTATATATCTGTAATTTGTTTTCATCATTGTTAAATAAATAATAATTATATATATTTCCATTACTGTCACATTTAACGTCTACTGATCGATTATCGTCCTTATTGCTCCAGCTCAAATTGAGGAACAATTTTCCGTTGTTGGAATATTCCGTATATTCAAAATTGTCGTAATTTCCTATATCCAATACGTTTTTTACTTTTGAAACTACCTGCTCATATTCTTCATTTTGAGCATATACATTAAATGATGTAAGCATTACGGCAGTCAAAATAATTGATAATAATTTTTTCATATAAATACCTCCTTAAAATAATAAATTTATATTATTATTAGTGTTGTTTACAGGCTGTCCGTCTTTTGTAATTATTTCTCCGTTGATTGCATTTATAAAGAATTCCATTTCAAAGGAATATATATCCTTTTCCTCTCCATAGCAATCATAGCATTTTTTAACAGGTATAATTTTTAAAGCATTTTCAAAAGCTTTGTATTTTGGTATTATATTTCCATTTATTTCAACAGCTTCCGTATATTCTTCTTTAGAAATAATTTTATCAGATGGATCGGCTGTGGAAGAGTTGGTTATAAATTTTCCTGTTTTGGCGCTTAATTTGTAATAAGGAAGCTTATATACAGGTATTATATAGAATTTATTTTCATTTTCATTATAAAATTTCATTTTTGTAAACTCTATATTGTTAAAAAATATATTTTCAGCCGTTTTTTGAGAAATTGTATTTATAAAGCCGTCTGTTTCAATATTGAATAATTTATTGTTAATAAATATTTCACTTAAATTTTTAGTATATTTGTTAATTCTTATATCTGCAATATTGTCAGTAAAGGGTTTTCCGTCATTGCTTAAAATATAATATCTGAATATATATTCATTGTCATTTGAAAGAGTACCTATGAGCTTTAATCTATAGAAATTTTTACCTGTTATTTTTTTAAGCCACATTTCAGCCTCAGACAAGCATTGAGTATCTGTATATTCTTTGTTTTTGATATTATTTTTGCTGTTATAGTCAAAATGTGATATATTTCCTTTACCGTCACATATGACAGTTATTGAATAATCATTGTCTGTCCATTCTAACACGTATTCATCGGAAAAATCTGAGTAATGATCAAAGGAAGAATAGTCTTTTATATTAAATAAATTTTCTATATTTAATTTAAGAGGTCTTATATCCTTATAATCAACAGCAAATACAGAAACATTTAATACAAAAACAGACATTATTATAAATAAAATAAATCTTTTCATATAATACCTCCCATATAATTATAATTAATTTAATTATACCATATTTTATATTTAAATACAATAAAATAACTTGTATTTTACAGTATTTGGTGATACAATTAAAATGAATTAATATTGTAATAAGGAGAAATGGAAATGGACTTTATTTATGGTATATCAGAAGCTATTTCAAAAGCTTCGGATATTGATATAAATGATATAAAAGAAGCTGTGGAAATTCCTGCCAATAAGGATATGGGTGATTATGCCTTTCCCTGCTTCAAACTTGCAAAGGTAATGAGAAAGGCTCCTCCTCTTATAGCAAAGGAAATAGCGGAAAAAATTGAAAAGCCTGATTTTGTAAGTAAAATAGAGGTTGTAAATGCTTATATAAACTTTTATGTAGATAAAAGCATTTTTGTTGACAGCGTTATAACAAATATTGTTAATAAAGGTGCAGATTATATAAAAAGCGATATTGGCAAGGGAAAGACTATAGTTATAGATTATTCCTCTCCCAATATAGCAAAGCCCTTCCATGTAGGTCATCTTCGTTCAACTGTAATAGGTAATGCTCTCTATAACATATATAAGGCTCTTGGCTATAATGTAGTTGGTATAAATCATTTGGGAGATTGGGGAACTCAATTCGGTAAGCTTATCGTTGCCTATAAAATGTGGGGAAACAAGGAAGCCGTTGAAAAGGACGATATTAAGGAATTGAGCAGGATATATGTTAAATTCCATGAAGAAGCGGAAAAGGACCCTTCTCTTGATGATGAAGCAAGAAGCTGGCTTGTTAAAATGCAGGAGGGTGATGAAGAAGCTCTTTCCCTTTGGAAGTGGTTCTGTGACATTAGCATGAAGGAATTTAACAGAATATATGACAGGCTTGGTATAAGCTTTGACAGCTACGCAGGAGAAAGCTTTTATAATGACAAAATGGCAGCAGTAGTAGAAGAAATAAAGGAAAAGGATTTACTTACCGAAAGTCAAGGTGCTCAAATAGTGGATCTTGAGAAATACAATATGCCGCCTTGTCTTATACTGAGAAGTGATGGAGGTACTCTTTATCCTACAAGAGATATTTCAGCTGCCATATACAGAATGAATACCTATAATTTTGAAAAGTGTATATATGTTACAGCTCTTGATCAGAATCTTCATTTTGCTCAATGGTTTAAGGTAATAGAACTTATGGGTTACGACTGGGCTGACAAGATTATACACGTTCCCTTTGGTCTTGTAAGTCTTGGCGATGGTAAGCTGAGTACAAGGAAGGGTCATGTTGTTCTTATGGAGGATATTCTCAATATGTCTGTAGAAAAGACTAGGAATATTATAGATGAGAAGAATCCTGATCTTGAAAATAAAGATAAAATTGCGGAAGATGTAGGTATAGGCGCTATTATTTTTGACGATCTCTATAACAGCAGGATCAAAAATGTTGTATTCGATATGGAAAGAATGCTTAATTTTGACGGTGAAACAGGTCCCTATGCTCAGTATACTCACGCAAGGGCATGCAGTATAATAAGAAAAGCAGGTATAGCTTCATATTCCGATCTCGGAAAAATAGATGCATCTCTTATAAGTGATGAAGCCAGCGTAAATGTATGTAAGGTACTTAATGATTTTAGCAGTAAAATACAGGAAGCTGCCGATAAAAACGAACCTTATATTGTAACAAGACATATTATTGAAATTTGTAAGGCATTTAATAAATTCTACAATGAAAATAATATAATGAACAGCGAAGGTGATGTTAAAAAAGCAAGACTTGCCGTCGTTATGGCTGTAAGGGATAATATTAAGGCAGGTCTTAAAATTATAGGATTAAAAGCGCCGGAGGCTATGTAAATATCATATGGTGTGAACAACATGAAGTTTTTTATTCAACAGTAATATAATTCTTCTGACAGTAAAATCAAATCAGTAAAAATAATTATTAGTAAGTTGTAGTACTTAAATCATTAATAATAAAAGAGAGAGCTTTAAATAAACAGTTCTCTCTTTTTATAATTGTTTCACGTGAAACAATTTAACCTATATTTATAATTTATTGTAGATTTTTATATAAATATGTGGTAAAATAAATCTATAATAATGTTAAAAATATAAATGAGGTATGATATAATGGGAAAAATAATAGCAATAGCTAATCAGAAGGGTGGTGTTGGCAAAACCACCACAGCGATAAACCTTGCCGCATATCTTGCAGAAAAAAATAAAAAGGTGCTAGTAATAGATTCTGACCCACAGGGAAATACTACCACAGGTCTCGGTATTGACAAGAACAATGTTGAAAATACATTTTATGATCTTATTATGGGAGAAGCTGAATTTAAAGATACTGTAGAAAGAGCGGAGTTTGATGAGTTTGGTTTAGATCTTCTTCCTACGGATATTCAGCTTTCAGGCGCTGAAATAGAGCTTATAAATATGAACAGGAGAGAGTATATATTAAAAGATATACTTATTGAAAATAATGTGAAGGAAAATTATGATTATACTCTTATAGACTGTCCGCCTTCACTTAATATTCTTACTCTCAATGCTCTTACTTCCGCCGATACCGTTCTTATTCCTTTGCAATGCGAATTTTTGGCTCTTGAAGGTCTTAGTCAATTTCTTCATACATATCAGCTTGTGAAAGAGAGAATGAATCATGATATTGAAATTGAAGGTATCGTATTCACAATGTTTGATGCAAGGACAAATCTCTCTATGCAGGTGGTTGAAGAGGTCACAAATTATATGGGATCCGATCTCTATAAGTGCATAATACCGAGAAATGTAAGATTAAGCGAAGCTCCAAGTCATGGCTTACCTATAAATCTTTATGACAGAAAAAGCAAAGGCGCTGAAGCATATGAATTACTTGCTGAAGGAATAATAGAAAAGGAGGGTTAATATGGCTGCACAAAAAAAGGGTCTTGGCAGAGGACTTAACGTTCTTATGTCCAGCAACGATATACCACAGGATAATAATGTATTAGAAATAGATATAAACAAAATAACACCGAATAAATCTCAGCCCAGAGGGACATTTAACGAAGATTCTCTTAACGAATTGGCACAGTCTATAAAAGAAATGGGAATAATACAGCCTCTTACTGTTAAGAAGATAGATGACTACTATGAGATAATAGCGGGAGAAAGACGTTGGAGAGCCGCAAGAATAGCAGGCTTAAAAAATGTTCCCGTAATTATTAAGGAATATGATGACCTTAAAAGTTTGGAAGCTGCTCTTATTGAAAATATTCAAAGAGAAGATCTTAATCCTATGGAGGAAGCTTTTACATATATTCGTTTTAGCGATGAATTTGGTCTTAATCAAGAGCAGATAGCACAAAAGGTGGGAAAGAGCCGTTCTGCTGTTGCCAATTCTATGCGACTTGCCAATCTGGACAAAAGAGTACAGGTGTTTGTAAGAGAATATAAGCTTACTAACGGACATGCAAGAGCATTATTGGGCATACAGGATAATGATTTGCAATTTGAACTTGCAGAAAGAATTATCGATGAAAATATGAATGTAAGGGCTACAGAGGAATTGGTAAAGCTTACAATAGAGAATATGAATAAGGCTGTTATAGTCGAAGAAAAGAAGGTAATAAGAAATCCTGAGGTTGCAAGAGAATGTATGAGAATTGCAAAAGAATTAGGGAGTATATTCGGAACAAAGGTCAATATTAAAAACAACAGAAATAAAGGTAAAATTGAAATAGAATATGATTCAATAGACGATCTTGACAGGATCGTAGGAATGATAAAAGAAAAAATGCAGAATTAAAGGAAAGGACTTGTAATTGTTTCACGTGAAACATTTGCGAGTCCTTTGGGTTATTGTATGTATAAACTTATATTGTGCGATCTTGACGCAACACTTTTAAATGACAAAAGGGAGATCCCTAATATAAATATGATTTATATTAAGAAGGCAATAAATAACGGCTGTAAATTTGTGCTGTCAAGCGGCAGATCCAATATGAGCCTTAATAATTTTAACAGAGAATTGGGACTTAATGTAAAGGACTGCTATTGTATAGGTTATAACGGAGGAATAATATACGAAGCAGATACTCTTAAGGTTTTGAGCGAACATCTTCTCAAAGGCAGTCTTGCTGTTAAGGCGGTGCGACTTTGCAGAAATTATGATGTTGACATAATGATATACTATAACGAAAAGCTTTACTATGAAAAATCATCTGAAAGAATAGATATATATGCCAAGCGTTCAAAACTGGTGCCCATACATCTGAATGACCTTGAAGAAATATGTATAAACGACGTATCAAAGGTTATTATAATAGGAAGAAACTCAATACTTAAAAATATTGACAGCAATGTAATGAACAGCAATATTTGCAGGGAAATAACCACATTCTTTTCAGCAGAGGATCTGTATGAATTTAATCCCCTTGATATAGACAAGGGTACCGCACTTGAAGAGCTTTCCCATATACTTAAAATAGATATAAGTGAAATAATAGCCATAGGGGATAATATGAACGATATATCGATGGTAAAGAGGGCAGGTCTGGGAGTAGCGGTTAAAAACGGTACTCCCGAAATAAAGGCAATAGCCGATTATGTAACAGAAAGGACAAATAATGAGGGGGCCGTTGCTGAGGTAATAGAAAAATTTGTGGTTAATATGTAAATTTATACTTGAAATAATTCAGATATGTGTTATACTAGTATTATATTTTAAGCCTTTGAGAAAGAATACGCTGTTGGATATATACAGAGAGCTGTTGTCAGGTGCGAAACAGTTATTGAATACAGTTTTCCGACTTTCGAGCAAAGCAGGCTTTTCGGTGACGAGCCGAAGGGGTAAGCCCCTTACAGCAGTAAAGAGTGGCAGACCTTGTCTGCAATTTGGGTGGCAACACGGTAAATTCGTCCCAATATTGTATTAATATTGGGCTTTTTTATTTATAAGGAGGATATAAAATGATAGACATTAAATTTTTAAGAGAAAACCCTGATATAGTAAAGGAAAATATCAGAAAAAAATTTCAGGACAGCAAGCTTCCTCTTGTAGATGAGGTAATAGAGCTTGATGCTAAGGCAAGAGCCGCTCAGCAGGAGGCTGACGGTCTTAGAGCAGACAGAAAACAGCTTTCCAAAAAAATAGGTGCTCTTATGGGACAGGGCAAGAAGGACGAAGCCGAAGAGGTAAAGGCTCAGGTAAACGCTCAGGCGGAAAGACTTGCTCAGCTTGAAAAGGACGAAACAGAGCTTCAGGAAGCTATATTGAAAATAATGATGACTATTCCCAATATTATAGATGAAAGTGTGCCTATAGGAAAGGACGACAGCGAAAATGTAGAGGTACAGAGGTATGGAGAACCTGTTGTGCCTGATTTTGAAATACCCTATCACACAGACATTATGAAACGCTTTAACGGAATAGATCTGGATTCAGCAGGAAAGGTAGCCGGCAACGGATTCTATTATCTTATGGGTGATATTGCAAGACTTCATTCAGCAGTTACTGCTTATGCAAGAGATTTTATGATAGACAGAGGATTTACCTATTGTATTCCTCCTTATATGATAAGAAGCAATGTTGTTACAGGTGTTATGAGCTTTGCCGAAATGGATTCCATGATGTATAAAATAGAAGGTGAGGATCTTTTCCTTATAGGTACAAGCGAACACTCTATGATAGGAAAATTCATTGATACCATACTTAAGGACGAAGATCTTCCTCAGACTCTTACAAGCTTTTCACCTTGCTTCAGAAAAGAAAAGGGCGCTCATGGTATAGAGGAAAGAGGAGTATACAGAATACATCAGTTTGAAAAACAGGAAATGATAGTAGTATGTCAGCCTGAGGACAGCAAGATGTGGTTCGATAAGCTTTGGCAGAATACCGTTGACTTTTTCAGAACACTTGATATACCTATCAGAACATTGGAGTGCTGTTCAGGAGATCTTGCGGATTTAAAGGTAAAGAGCGTAGATGTTGAAGCATGGTCTCCAAGACAGAAAAAGTATTTTGAGGTAGGAAGCTGTTCCAATTTAGGTGACGCTCAGGCAAGACGTCTTAAAATAAGAGTACACGGTAAAAATGGCAAATACTTTGCTCACACTCTTAACAATACATGTGTTGCGCCTCCAAGAATGCTTATTGCTTTTCTTGAAAACAATCTTAACGCAGACGGTTCTGTCAATATTCCTAAGGCTCTTCAGCCTTATATGGGTGGAAAGACAATTTTGACTCCTGCAAACTAAGGTGAATATATGAGCAGAATGGACGAATTATTAAAAAGAATAAATGAACTTGCGGCTAAGAACAAAAGAGAAGGGCTTACAGATGATGAAATAGAAGAAAGAACGGCTCTTCGCCGTGAGTATCTGGAAATATTCAGAGCCGGTTTTAAAAAAGATTATCTCGACAATATGTATTATGTAGATAAGGACGGAAATGAGGTCAAAATTGAAAAGAAGAAAAAGGTGATAGAATGAACCTTGACAAAAAAACAATTAAAAATATTGTTATAACTATTTTTATTGTAGCTCTTATATGGGCAGGTTTTCAGAATCTGGGAACGGTATTTGTATATGCGGTAACCACATTCAGAATAATTTTCCCCTTTATTTTAGGAGGAGCAATTGCCTTTTTGCTGAATATTCCAATGGATTTTTTTGAAAGAACAATATTCGGCAACAAATATACAAAAGATAAAAAAATACTTTCAAAAATGGCAAGACCTTGTTCCCTTGTGCTTTCTATAGCTGCAATAGCTGCTGTTATAACAGGCGTGTTTACTGTAGTCGTTCCTCAGCTTGCCGATACCGTAAGAGAATTGGGAATAACTGTATACAAATTTTTGCCAAAAGCAGAAAGCTGGATATTGAATATTATAAACAACGATTATTTCAGAAGCAAGGTAAGAGAATTTTTCAATGAATTTGATTGGACCGCTCTTACAAATTATCTCGGCTCCTTTTTCAGAAGCGGAGGAGATATGCTTTCATCAACACTTGGCGTTGTTTCTAATATTTTTTCGGCAACCGTTGATTCTGTTATAGCATTTATTTTTTCAATGTATGTGCTTTTGCAAAAAGAAAAACTAGGCAGACAATGCAAAAAGCTTGTACTATGCGTATTTTCCGAAAAGAACAGCCACAAAATTTTTTATATAGGAAGTCTTACATATAAGACCTTTAATAAATTTGTAACGGGACAATGTCTTGAGGCTGTAATTTTAGGCGCTCTGTTTTTTGTTGTAATGACTATAGCCCAAATGCCTTACGCACTTCTCATAGGCGTACTTATAGGATTTACCGCTCTTATACCGCTTGTAGGAGCGTTTATAGGCTGTTTTGTATCGGCTTTTCTAATACTTATGATCAGTCCTATAAAAGCTTTGATATTCCTTATAATATTCATTATTATACAGCAGCTTGAAGGCAATCTCATATATCCTCATGTTGTAGGCAATTCGGTGGGTCTTCCTTCCATATGGGTGCTCGTAGCGGTAACATTAGGCGGAAGTCTTTTCGGAGTAGTGGGAATGCTTGTGTTCATACCAATGTCTTCTGTTGTGTATACGCTTTTGAGAGAGTGGTCCGATGAAAAGTTGAAAAGTAAAAAAATTGATGTAAATAACTATATATAGTGTTTTATACGACAAAAAACACTATATATAGTATTTATTGTCGTAATTTTGCACTTGTTTGGTAATGAAAAACATCTCTGATTAGGTTATAATTATTCTAAGGGGGAATAGTTATGCAGCTGATCAGAGATGAGATCAAACAATGTGGAAAATATAAATTGGCAATAAAAATGTGGAGGAAAAATGGCGTATACATTTTTGAAGGAGATCTTTTTGAAAAGGATAAGATACTGGATAAATGTATTACACCGTCAGTTACGGACGATAAGGAAAAAGCAGATAAAATATTTGAAGCCTTGCTTTATTTTGATGTTTTTCCCTGTCATTTTAATGATGTGACAGATGATTTTTATAATAAGCTGTCGGAATAAATTTTAATAAAAATGTTTCAGCGATTATTATAAAAAAATAAGTAAAAAAATCAAAAAAAAGCTTGACAAATTCTTACTTTTGCTTTATACTAGTCTATGTTGTTAGTTAATATTTTTAATATATGGCCTGGTAGCTCAGCTGGTTAGAGCGCTGGCCTGTCACGCCAGAGGTCGAGGGTTCGAGCCCCTTCCAG
>CANQBT010000005.1 GCA_947589405.1 uncultured Clostridia bacterium
GCTGTAGCAGGCGGCGCCACAGTATGCTCACACTTTAACGATTCAGGCTTCTGGCTTGTCAAATCTCTCATTCAGATAGATGAAAAGACAACTCTTAAATCCTGGACTATAATGGAAACTATAGTAGGCGCATCGGGCTTTGTTGTCGCACTTATAATTTCATTTTTTGCCTAAAATTACTTTTTATAACAAATATCATATAAGACCCAGCTCTGCACCGTATTTATAAAAGAGTGTAACGGGAATCATCATCTGAGCAAAGCTCTTTGTACCCATTCCGCCTTGTATAAGAGAACCTTCCTCTATCCTCTTGGCATAGTTTACGCCTGCGGGCTTAAATGAAACAACGTACTTAAGAGTAGGAAGCCCATATTCGATATATTTTTTGTTTCCTGTAAGCTCATATGCTATTGAAAGAGCCTCCAGTATAAGAGGATTGTTTCCGAAACGCTTTAAAGAAGGCAGCTCCTTGTAATAGAAAAGTCCGTTGTCCAGTCTTGCATTTTCGCAGAGATCGTCTACTGCCTTAAGTATCATTCTCTTTATATCGTCATTCGGCCGTACTCTGTAATATCTCATAAGGCTGCCTACAGCAACGGAGATCATAAACACGACTCTTATTACCGTGTTGTCTGTATAGGGAGAAAGCCACAGACCATAGCGCTCTTCCCATTCCTTGAAGTGCCCTACTATCCAGTCGCATTTTTCAAGCCACTTTTCATCGTTTGTTTCTATGTAAAGTGCCGTAAGGCTCCTTAAAGCCCACCCTGTTTCTCTGGCATTGGCATCTCCCGCTCTGTTGAACATAGGCGTGTCCAAAAGGCGGAGTATGTTTTCACCTATGCCTATGGCTGTATTGAGTCCTTCTATGTCACCGCTCAGGTGATAGTAGTCCAAAAGACCTTCGACCCACTCATGAGAACAGACTATATTTCCGGCGCCTATATGATCCCATGTGTGTTCATACTGTCCGCCCATTATAAGAGGGTCCTTGCTGTAATGACATACATCCACATCTATCCAATGCTTTGCAGTTACAAGCACATAGTCAAGGAAGCGTCTTATGCCTGTTCTGGCGTACTGCAAAGCACAGGCGTGGGGAAAGTCATATTCGTTGTTTGTCCATACGAGCTTGCCGTTTCCTCTGCCCTGATTGGTATAGCCCATGTCTGGAGAATCCCCCCAATACATCATACCGTATGCTCTTGAATGGTCATCGGCCTTTGCCGAAATATACATTTCCATATCATAGTTCTTGTTTTCTACAAATAAGTCCGTAAATACGCCTGCCTCCTTAAATACTTCGGGAGAGATCTCCGGCTTATCGGGCATCTGATATATTATCGTCTTGTTGTTTATGCTTTGAAGCTCCTCATCAGACTCATGGATATAAAAGAGTATCTTCTGTTCTCTTGCCATACCGCTGAAAACAGTTACATCTCCCATATCCTTTGGCACAAGCATTATTTCCGCTTTCGTACCCTTCACCTTCACAGCCTTTGGAAAATTCTGCTGAGCCTGATAGACGCAAGCGCACACTCCCATTTCCTCATCTGTATAATCTCCGAAAAATGTACCGTAAAACACCTCTGAATTGTGTTCGTTGGATTCCATAAGGAGAGTTTTCGCATCTACATATTTATATGCTTCACCGCCATCTTCATTTATGTCAAAGGAGGTTTTGTAATTGGAATATGCTGCGGCGGACCTTACATGACCTTTTGCCTCCTTTGAGCTTTCTATAACAAGACTTTCTATATCAAGGGCATTATCCGTATCGTTTATTATTCTGTACCCTATCTCAAAGGCAGATTTGTTTCTGAAAACGGTAATGTTAAGCTCAAATGAAAAGCTCCTGCTTCCGTTCAGCGTATGACAGCCCATGCCCTTAAGCACACAGCATAGGGGACTGTTTTCAACGATCTTCCATCTATCCATAAGGGTATCGTATGTATTTCCCTTTTTATCCCTGAGTATGGGAGCAGCTGCAATATTGTCATATTGCACTCCCTTGTATTCTATACAGTCAAATATCTTATTCTTTCCCTTTGCAAGAAAAAGCTTTATTATACCGTTATCCACAACATTGTCATATAATAATATACCATTTTCAAACACATAGCTTTTATCACAATGCAGATCTATGTAATACTCTGCGCCCTTATTGGCGGGAATATCTGCCTCAAAGCGTGTAAAAAGCCACTTAACGCTTCCGTCGTCCCAAAGCGCCGTATGCTTTGAAAAGCCGGGAACAATTTTTCCCTTGCTGTTTTTTACGGCTATTTTGTCTGTATCATAGACTTTGCTCTTAGGCAAAGGCAAACCTATATAGCAATTTTCCGCATGTCTGTCTGTGGAATATATTTTTTCAAAATCCATTTTAATCATAATAAATTCCTCCTCTCACTACAATAACGCAAAAAATATGTATTTACCTTAAAAAGATTATGTGATATAATAATTTTACAGAAATTTTGTGCAAAACATATATGGTGGTGATAATATGCAAAGACCGACCTACGAAGAAATAGAAGTCAATACTACAAAGCAGGGAAAATACTATAAAATGCCTAATGCTCATTTTCATAATGCATATGAAATATATTATCTGCTTGCAGGCACAAGGAAATTTTTTATAGAAAGCGAAATATACAATATTTCAAAGGGCACGCTTGTTCTCTTGGAGAGAAATGTAATGCACAAAACGGAATACAGTTCGGACAAGCTTGGCGAAAGGACATATGTACTTTTTAATGACAGCTACTATCGCAGCATTGCGGAAGCCTTTGGAGAAAATGCTGTCGCAAGCTGCTTTGAACGGAAGGTTTTCCCTATACCCCACCACAGAAGAGGTTATATAGAGAGCATACTCCGTCAGCTTGAGAGCGAATACAACGGCGGCGATGAATACTCCCGAAGGCTTATGGAAATATATATGCAGGAGCTTTTTATTTTCCTTATACGTTATGACAAGAACATAGTTGAAAATGACGAACACATACTCAGCACAGGCGATGAAATAATACAAAGAGCCGCCAGATATATAAACGAAAACTATAACAAGAATATTTCCCTTTCCGACACAGCAAGCTTTGTAGGAATGAGCAGTACCTATTTTTCAAAGAAATTCAAAGATGTCACAGGCTTCGGCTTCAAGGAGTATATCCTCAATATACGTATGAAAAAGGCATGCACCCTTCTTCTGGAAACAAAGCTGCCTGTTACTGAAATAGCCTATGAGACCGGCTTTAACGACAGCAATTATTTTGGCGATGTATTCAAACGAATAAAGGGTATTTCACCTCTTAAGTACCGTAAAAACAGAGAGTATATTTAGACTTTCACAGTAGGTGTTGTTACGTTGAATTTTTTGTTTAGGTTAGTTTGTATTCGATAGCTCAATTTTATATTGAACATCGATAGTTTATCCGACAAACCGAAGGTTTGCTTTTGTCTTTGGCAAAAGTAACGGGGGACCATGCACCGAAAGATTTATCGGACGACCGTTAGACCGGCTTTCGGCTTGCCGAAAGTGCTGACATGCGTAGCATAATGGAAGGGTCGATATAACGACAAAAAAAATCTATAGCCAAAATAAGGCTGTCGCAAGATCCATTTTGGATCATAATGCGACAGCCTTTTTTATATGAGCTTGTTGTATTTTGAATTTTTGCATATCGGCAGGATCATGCACATTATCTAAGGATCCGCCCTATCAGCTTTTCGGATCATATCTCATTATGAAATGTACGTGAAATAACCTCGTCCTGCTGTTCCTTAGTCAGCTTATTGAAGTTTACGGCATAGCCCGATACTCTTACGGTAAGCTGCGGATATTTCTCAGGGTGCTTCTGAGCGTCAAGAAGTGTTTCCTTAGTAAATACGTTTACGTTTAAATGATGTCCGCCCTTTTCTGCATAACCGTCAAGTATTGATACAAGATTGTCTATCTGCTGTTCATTTGCCATGATAATTCCTCCTTAGTCCTTACTGCTCATCATTGTCGTCATAATCCCTCAGCTCGTCAATATCAAGACCCTCTGTAAGAGTAGGCACATTACAGGCAAGATCACCTGCCGCACAGTCAAGGGAACGCATTGTAGTGATCGATACTTCGTCTAAAAGCTCGGCTTCTGTATCAATATCGCCTTCTGCATTGACTGTTATATTCATATGACCGCCGTTATTTTCCATAAAGCTGTCTATCATCTTGACAAGCTCGTCTATTTTTTTATCCTCCATATAATACTCCTCTTTATGGTATTACTTTATATCGTCAATATTTTCCAGCTCGACCTCCAGATCACCTGCAAACACTTTATCGTCCTTGCCTAAAGCGCTAGGTATTATTGAGAAGGTATTTGAAATACCGTCCTGAGCGTCCTTAAAGGGCAGCTTGGATACAGAAGCAAGTGAAGCTACAGCGCCGTGACTGTCTCTGTTGTGCATAGGATTGGCTCCCGGAGCAAAGGGCTGTCCTGCCTTTCTTCCATCGGGAGTAGAGCCTGTATTCTTACCGTATACGACATTTGATGTAATAGTGAGAATAGAGGTCGTGGGTATACCGCCTCTGTAGGTATGATTACCCTTTATATATCCTAAAAATTCTTCTACAAGGTCAGCTGCAATATCATCGACCCTGTCATCGTCATTGCCATACTTAGGAAAGTCGCCCTCTACCTCATAGTCTACAACAATGCCGTCTTTATCTCTTATAGTCCTTACCTTAGCATACTTTATGGCTGAAAGTGAATCCGCAACTACTGAAAGACCTGCTATACCTGTTGCGAACCAACGTGTTACCTCCTTGTCATGGAGAGCCATTTGGAGTCTTTCATAGCAGTACTTGTCATGCATGTAGTGGATTATATTAAGAGCATTTACATATACTCTTGCAAGCCACTTCATCATATCTCTGTACTTGTCCATGACCTCATCATAATCCAGATATTCTGATGTGATAGGTCTGTACTTAGGACCTACCTGCTTCTTAGTTATTTCATCTACACCGCCGTTTATAGCATAGAGCAAACACTTGGCAAGATTGGCTCTTGCGCCGAAGAACTGCATTTCCTTGCCGACTCTCATAGATGATACACAGCATGCAATGGCATAGTCATCGCCATGAGTCACCCTCATAAGATCGTCGTTTTCATACTGTATTGAGCTTGACTCTATAGATGTCTTGGCGCAGAAGCGCTTGAAGTTTTCAGGCAACCTCTTGGACCAGAGCACAGTCAGATTCGGCTCGGGAGCGGTGCCAAGATTCTTAAGAGTGTGAAGATACCTAAAGCTCATTTTAGTTACCATATGTCTGCCGTCTATGCCTACACCGCCTACAGACTCGGTTACCCATGTGGGATCTCCCGAGAAAAGCGCATTGTATTCCGGAGTCCTTGCAAACTTTACAAGTCTCAGCTTCATTACAAAGTGGTCAACGAATTCCTGTATCTCCTCTTCGGTAAACGTACCGTTTTTAAGATCTCTTTCCGCATATATATCTATAAATGTAGATGTTCTTCCAAGTGACATAGCGGCGCCGTTCTGCTCCTTAACGGCTGCAAGATAGCCAAAATAGGTCCATTGTATGGCTTCCTGTACATTACGGGCAGGTCTGGAAATATCATAGCCGTATATTTCCCCAAGCTTCTTAAGCTCTTGTAAAGCCCTTATCTGTTCGGAAAGCTCCTCTCTGTTCCTTATAACATCGGAGTACATTATTGTTCTGGTACCGTTTTTCTGATTTGTCTTATCCTCTATGAGTCTGTCTACGCCATAGAGGGCTATCCTTCTGTAATCGCCTATGATACGACCTCTTCCGTAGGCATCGGGAAGACCTGTTATAATATGGCTTGAACGGCAGGCTCTCATCTCGGGAGTGTAAGCGTCAAACACACCTGCGTTATGAGTTTTCCTGTGTGTGGTAAAGAACTCCACTATTTCAGGGTCTACCTCATAGCCATTGTCCTGACAAGCCTTTACAGCCATTCTTATACCGCCGTATGGCTGGAGAGAACGCTTGAAGGGCTTATCGGTCTGGAAGCCCACTATTTTTTCCTTTGATTTATCCAGATAACCGGGTCCATGAGATGTGATCGTGGATATTATTTTTGTATCCATGTCAAGCACACCTCCTGCCTCAAGCTCCTTTTTGGAAAGCTCCATGACCTGAGCCCACAGATCCTTTGTATTCTGAGTAGGACCTGACAGGAACGAGTCGTCCCCATCATATGGAGTATAATTTTTCTGTATAAAATCTCTTACATTGATTTCCTTTTGCCAAACACCTTTAACAAAACCATTCCATTCCGGATTCATTCTGCTTTCCTCCTGAAATAAAAATACTGCTTAACAAATTACAAAATCAGACAAAATAAGCCCCGTTGAGACCCCCTTGTCTGATATTACATCAATAATAACATTTTTTATGAAAATTGTCAATATATAATATAGATAATTAATAATAATTATTGTTTAATAATAAAAATATATACTTTTTACACAAAAACTATCGGGCTATTATTTTCCCTCCGATATTCTGTATTTTGCTTATTGGGGATTCATAACCTCTTTCTATAAATTCTCTGTTGTCTATGGTGGTGATCCCCTCTGCGCAAAGCCCTGCTATTATGAGCGCAGCTCCTCCTCTCAGATCCCATGCCTTCACTTCGGTCCCCTCAAGTTTTTTTACACCATTTATTACAAACGTCTGCTTATCTCTTATATCTATATCTGCGCCCATATTATTCAGCTCACAGGCGTGCCTGTAACGTCCCGAAAATATATTTTCTCTCATAAGGCTCTGTCCGTCAGCCATAGACATCAGCGCCATAAGCTGAGGCTGAACATCTGTGGGAAAATAAGGATACGGTCCCGTAGCTATATAGGGTATTGAATACAGTCTGTGAGGTGCTTCTATATATATTGTTTTATCATATTCTTTAATTATGCAGCCACATTTTCTCAGAACTGCGCTTATTACCCTCATATGGTCTGTATTTACATTTCTTATAAAAAGCTCTCCTCCCGTAGCCGCTGCCATTATCATATACGTTGCCGCTTCAATTCTGTCCGATATTATTCCGCAGCTGCATGGACAAAGGCTTTTTACTCCCTTTATTTTTATTGTTTTGGTTCCCTGTCCCGAAATATCCGCTCCGCACATATTCAGAAAATCACATAGATTTCCTATTTCAGGCTCTCTGGCAGCATTTTTTATAACGGTTATGCCCTCTGCCAATACTGCTGCCAGTATAATGTTTTCAGTTACGCCTACGCTCTGAACAGGCAGACATATATCGGCTCCCTTTAGCTTTTTTGCTCTGCACAGTATTGCATTATCCCGCTCTGTGACCTCTGCTCCAAGCATTTTCATAGCCCATATGTGAAGGTCCACAGGTCTTTCTCCCAGAGCGCAGCCTCCCGGATAGGCTATCTCAGCCTGACCGCAGGCAGAAAGAAGAGAACCTAAAAAAAGCACCGATGACCGCATTTTACAGCTAAGACCGCATTCCACAACAGGGTTAAGCTCTCCGACGCAGGATTTTATTATATTTCCTTCGGTTTTTATTTTTACGCCTATGCTTTCAAGTATTTTTATGGTGTTTGCCACATCAGAAAGGAACGGCACATTGTATATATATGCCTCTTTCATAAGTGGCAGAGCTGCCAGCAAAGGCAGCACCCCATTTTTTGCTCCGCTTATTACTACCTCGCCGCTTAATCTGTTTCCTCCTGTTATAACATATTTTCCCATAAGGCACCTCGAAACATATAGTGTAGTATATTAAACAGATTAAGAATTAGTGAATATAGAATTATTTTGGTTTACATAGTGAAAAAAATGTATTATAATTGTATATGAAAAGGTGTAATTTCAGGCATAAATCGAGGAAAATAATATGGATGACAATAAAGAAAATAACATAAATACACAAACAGAAAATGTCGATGTATCGGCTGATAAAAAAACAACGGCAAATAAAAGCGATGACAATAAGCCGCCTAAAAAAGCAGAAGGCAAGAAAAACGGCAGCTCTGTACAAAAATCTTCCGACAAGGGCAAAAAAGCCAAAAGCAAAGCCCCTCTTAAGGTAGTGGAAAATACAGGAAAGAAGGTACCTGCTGCCGCCAAGAAAAAGTCCGACAAAGGCTTCCCCGTCAAAAAGATCATTTTTGCAGCGGCAGCAATAGTTATACTTATTATAATATTTTTTGCAAGTAAAAATTCCGTTGTCAAGATAGGTGAAAAGCAGGTAATGTTTTCACAGGAGTATACAATGAATTCCAAGTCGGATTTTCACGTATGCGGCGACAATATATATTACGTATCAAAGGACGGTATGATACTCCTTAACAAAAAGGGCGATTCCGTATGGACAGACACGTTTACAATGGCTTCTCCCGTAATGCTTTGCGACGGAGAATACAGCGCCGTTGCAGACAACAAAAGCAAGACCGTAAATGTATACAACCTTTCGGGAAAGCTATATTCCATAACGGCAGGAGGAGATATAACCTCCTTTGCGGTAAATCCTCAGGGCTGCTGCGCAGTCGTATGCAAGTCAGAGGACGATTATAAAATAGACGTATATTCCGATGCAGGCGAGCAGATGTTTGAAGGCTCATATGCTTCTTCCGACGGTATACCTCTTGCCGCAGATATATCAGACGACGGAAAGCTTCTGGCTGTCAGTCTTGTAAACATAAGCGATATAAATATGAAGTCCAGCGTGCTTTTCTACTATACCACCAAATCGGAAGCTCAGAATACAGAGTCCAGCGACGGAATGATAAGCGCTGTAAACTGCGGTGAGGACATATCAGGCGTAATAAGGTTCCTTCCCGACAACAGCTGTGTTGTTGCAACAGACAACAGGATAATGAATATAGGAGGAGAAAATACAGACTCCTATCTTCAAAACTGGGAAATACCTTATACAAACTACGTTACGGCAATGGATATAGTTGACGATAAATATATCGCTTTGGCTTACGGCGAGCCTGTATCTGTAAACGGTGAAGCAAAGCCTGCAAACTCCATATATTGGTACAACACAAAGGGCAAGGAAGTCGGAAAAGCATTATGCGATGAGAAGATCACAAGCATATCTTCTTCATTGGGCTCTTCCATAGCATATATGGGCAAGAATTTCAAAGCCTTTACAGTAAAGGGCAGAGAGCTTTGGAGTTATACGGCTCTTCAAAATGTAGAGAGCATACAATTCTACAATACTCAGGATACTATCGTATTGGCTACGGCTACCAAAATGAACCTGCTTGACGTCAGGAAGGGAGCCGAAATGGAGGAGGCTTCTCCCGAAGCAAAGGACATAGAGCTTAAGGACAATAAAGAAGAAAATGATGAGCCTGAAAGATCTGCTGAACCGACTGCAAAGGCTGAGACCGAAAAGTCCGACGAACAGACAACAAAAGCTGCGGAGGAGAAAACCTCCGACGCTCAGAACGAAACTTAATATCAACAGAAATGGAAGCGTTTAACAATATGATCAATTATGCGGCGGATATAGTTATAATAGCCATAATTTTACTTTTTACAATAATAGGCGCATGGCGTGGTCTTATGAACTCTCTGTTCAAAAGCTGTTCTTCGCTTATAGCCATAGGAGGAGCCTTTTTTCTCCACCCTGTAATAAGCGACTTACTGAGAAAATCTTTTATATACACAATGATAAGAGATTCCATAGGCAAAAGTCTTGGGCTGAACTCGGTTACGGCAGGCTCTCAGCACGACCGTATAAATGTCATAAGCACCCTTCCCCTTCCTGACAGCTTTAAGGGAATGCTTATGGACAACAACAACTCTGTGGTATATGATCTTCTGAATGCGAACTCCGTTACGGAATATATCACAGGCTTTATGGCAAATATTTTTATAAACATTGTAGTGAGCCTGCTTATTTTCATTATTATATTCATATTTATAAAAATGATAATAAACGCTTTCAGTCTTGTCGTACACATACCTATAATAAGCCATGTTAATTCTCTTGGCGGAGGTCTGCTCGGTCTTGCATGGGGAATATTGATGATATGGTGCATTATGACTGTAATGACGCTTTTTATAACAACACCTGTATTTTCTGTGCTTATGGAGTATATTGACGGCTCTATACTCGGTAAAATACTGTATGACAACAACATTATAATGAACATACTTCTCAAAAAATTATTCGGCGGGTCATAAATATGCTTGAAAAATACATTACCGTTATGGGAGAAGGACAGGCGGAAATTATAGAAAAAAAATCTCGTTTTATAGCCAATGTCACACCCATAACCTCTGAAAACCATGCAATTTCATACATTGAAGGAATAAAAAAGAAATACTGGGACGCCCGTCACAACTGCTATGCTTACCAGCTTGGAGAAAACAACAATATACAGCGCTACAGCGACGACGGAGAGCCGGGAGGTACTGCCGGTATGCCTATATTGGACGTGCTTAGGGGCAGGGATATTAAAGATACCATAATTGTGGTGACAAGATATTTCGGAGGTACTCTTCTTGGCACAGGGGGACTTGTAAGAGCCTATGGCTCTGCCGCAAAGGCGGGAATAGAAGCAGCAGGCCTTATAGAACGAGTACTCCACAGCGAAATTGCCGTTACCGTAGACTATACTCTTTCGGGAAGAGTGCAGTATGAAACCATAAATATGGGACACATAATAAAAGATACTCTGTATACCGACAAAGTAAGGTTTATTGTACAAGCAGAGAAGGCCCTTGCCGACAGCTTTACGGAAAACATCGTAAACATAACCGGCGGCAAGGCTCTTGTAGAACAAGGCATTGATGTATATGTAAATAAAAAAATTTAAAGGAGAGAGAATTATGAAGAGAAAACTTATTTTAATGCTGGCTTTTATTACTCTATTGGGAACAAGCGTATATGCTACGTCTACCAATTCCGTAACAACAGAACAAAGAGTAAAGGAAGGGGCTTCTCTTGCAGGCGAAAGCATTCTTATTGAACCTCATTCAGAAGTGGAAACAGGAGCTTCAATAGTTATAAGCTTTGACAACGCCGTTATATTTGATCAGGACGTAATAGACGGAACATGCAGCGATGAAAATAAAGACGGATATAACGGTCTTGGAAATGGTTATCAGTACAAGGTAAACGGAGGGAACTGGAATGCAAACGACAATTTCTTTGAGGTAATGCCGAACGTGGATTCCCTTCAGCTGCCTTATAATATACGTCGTTTGAACGATCACCAGATAGAAGTATATCTCTGCAATCTTCCCGACAAGTATGCAGACGGTTCTATGTTTGATGTAAACGGTATAAACAACAGACCCTATTATTCAATACCTATTGTGGCTTATGCAGACACAGTAGGACGTGTGACTCTTTCTATTGACTCAAACGGCACTTCTATTTCAAGCAGCTCAGGAATTCAGAGCAATGACAACACAAAGCCTTCCGAGTCAACTACGGAAGCTACTACAGAGGTCACCTCAGAAACAGAAACTCAGACCGCAACAGCTGTAACCGAGCCTATGAATACTGTGGAAATACAAATGGGAAGCAATATTATGAAGGTAAACGGAAAAGCTGTTGAAATAGACGCTCCGCCATATATACAGCTTTCAACAAGCTCTTCAATGGTACCCTTGAGAGCAGTAAGCGAAGCTCTTTACGGAGGAGAGGACACGGTAAAGTGGGACGCTGTATCAAAGACTGTGACTATTAATTATAACAACAATGTCATAAACTTTACAATAGGCTCAGACATTATGAAAATAAACGGTGTAAGCAAGCCTATCGCAAACGGCGTAAGGGCTGAGATAAAAGACAGCAGAACGTTTATACCCTTCAGAGCATTAGGCGAAGCACTTAATGCAAGGGTAAGCTGGGACGCTGACAACAAGATAGCTAAATTCAATTAACGGAGTGACAATATGAGAAGGATATTATTTGTTATAATATTTGTGTTGCTGTTTACCGTGTCTGCTTATGGCTATACCAGAATAACGTTGTCTGAATGCAGCAATTTAAAAAGCAATGAAATACTCAGAAATTATATAAAAATATCTCCCGATGATACTGTTCCTTCAGGCTGTGTAATAACTATAAGCTATGAAAACGCCGATGTTTTTACACAAGATGTGATAGACGGAAAAGGAAGTCCTAAGGACGTCGGCTTTAAGGGCATAAATTCATCATATCAGTACAAGGGCTTTAAGGGTGAATATAAATGGGACGGGAAGGAAAACTTTGAAGCGGCTATGCCAAAGGTGAAAACATCTCAGGTGCCCTATCATATTACAAGAAAAGATAACCGTACCGTTGAGATAAAGCTATGCGGCATACCCAAAGAATATGCAGACAGATCCCTTAAATATCTAAATAATACAGACGATAAGCCCTATTATTATATACCCCTTACGGCTTCTGTAAAAAACGGAGATAAAGAGGTAAAAATAAAAATAGAAGGTCCCGTCAACGGATTTATAAAGACAACTACCCTTGTTGCTGCCAACAAGGATAGTTCTCCCGATATAAATAAAGAAGAAACATCTACAGAGCAGACTTCCGAAACAGCTGTATCCGTATCCGAGCAGACCAACAAGGTATCTGTAAAAATAGGCAGTAAAACCATGCTCGTAAACGGACAGGAATTTATACTGGACACCGTCCCCTATATACAGCAGGCTTCTGCATCTGCAATGATACCCTTAAGGGCAGTAAGCTTTGCTCTGTCAAACGGATATAACGGCGGGGCTTCGGACAACATAGTATCATGGGATCAAAATTCAAAAACTGCCATTATAAATTACAAGGGTCACGTACTTGAATTTACTGCCAATGCAAACTATCTTATATCAGACGGTCAAAAAATAACAATGGATAACGGAGTTTACTCGGAAATAACTGACAGCAGAATGTTTGTGCCCTTCAGGGCTTTGGGCGAAGCCTTCGGAATAGAAGTAAGCTGGGACAGTCCCACATGGACCGCATCATTTAACTAAAAGGGCTGTCGTATTGAATTTTTGTTTATACCATAAGCCTACACTAAGGCAGCCCAATGCAAATTTAATGAAGTAGTCAGACTGCCGCTTTCTTTCCGATAACATTACATTGGACTTGGGCGAACGGAAGGGTACTATATCCACCAAATCACAAATAAAGCTGTCGTATTAAGACCTCTTTTTATACAGATCATAATGCGGCAGCTTTTAAAATTTTACTGTATATCATAAAAAAGGTGCAGCTATGAAAAACACAAAATACATTTTATTTCTATACATAAGTATGTTTACAGGCTATTGTCTGAGAGAATTTGTACCTCAGCACGATCCCTTGCTTACATATATAGCTCTTACGGCGCTGTGCTTTGGCGTAATAAGCGGTCTGTATGCCTTATCACTTAAATCAGGCAAACCTCTTATATACACCGAAAAAAAAGTACATACCGGCAAAAGGGAAACCGGCATGGATATAGCAAGGACTATAGCCGTAATTTTTGTGCCGCTCATACACTTTTTTGGACTGACAGGATATTACAGCTCTGAATTTACGGCTGATTTTTTGGCGCCCTCTGTCATAAGATGGCTTTCTCTTTGTGCCGTACCCCTTTTCCTTATTATAACAGGCTACTTCAAATGCAATAAAACAATAAGCAAAAGTCATTACAAGGCTATAATACCTGTTCTTGCAACACATATTTTTATTTCATTTATAAGAGTTATGGTCGACAGTAAATTTCATGGGATAGATGTAGACGGAGCATATATAGCGGACAAGCTTCTGTTTTTTGACTACGGCTGGTATGTAAGGCTTTACATAGTAATGCTTTTACTTATGCCCTTTTTTAACGCTGCATACAAGGGATCAGGCGAAAAGTGGAAAAAAGAGCTTCTCATACTTACGCTTATCGGTCTGACTGCTCTTGGTCCCCTTACCTATGACATTGTGCCGTCAGGCTGGCTTATCATATATGTATTTGCCTATTACGCAATAGGTGCGTATCTCTATGAATACAAGGTAAATATATCTCCTTTTATTTGTCTTATACTTATAGGCGGGATCCTTTTATTGGTAAGCAAGTCTACAGTCATACATTGCATGGGAACGTCATTTGACTGGAGCTTTTTAGGCTATGAAAGTAATTCGGGCTATTCTTCAATGGCAGCCTTTGCAATATCTTCTCTTATAATAATACTGTGCGGCAGCATACATACCGAAAACAATATGATTGCCATACCCTTTAAGCTTGTCAGCATAGTTTCGCTGGAAATGTATCTTTTCAGCCAGATGTATGACGGCTTTGTATATAAGGGATACATTGCGAACAAGGTACCCTTTACGACAATGTTCAGCATTATGCCAAAGCTTGTGGGAACTGTGCTTGTGCTTTCTTTTATATCCTCTTGGGGAAAAAGATTTATATTCCGTTTTGCCAAAATATATATTAAAGCTATAAAAGACGATAATTAAAAAAGGCTCTTATATGAGCCAATAAAACATTAATAGGGCAATACGAACTGCTCTTAGAACAGTCTGTATTGCCCTATTCTGTTTAAATATTCCTATAGGCTAATTAGCCTATATTGGCTATCTGCTCTTCAACGCTTTTAAGCATAGCGCTGTACTTTTCAAGCTTTGCCCTTTCTTCATTTATTACCTTTTCGGGCGCCTTTGAAACAAAGCCCTGATTTGAAAGCTTCTTTTCGACTCTTTCCACTTCCTTAATAAGCTTATCTCTTTCCTTTGCAAGTCTTTCCTTTTCCTTCTCTATATCCACAAGCTCTGCAAAAGGCATATATATCACACCGTTGTGTATAACGGCAGATACCGCATTGTCATCTATATGGCTTTTATCGGACTGTACTATTACATCGCTTGCATAGGCAAGAGGTGAAAAGAATACCTTGCCCTTTTCAAATACAGAACGTACCTCAGCATTTTCGCTTACTACAAATACCTTAGCCTTTCTGCTTGGCGCAACATTCATACTTGTCCTTACATTTCTTATAGACTTTACAGCCTCTTTCATAAGCTCTATAGCCTTTTCGTCTTTGTCAAAGCTGTATTCTTCCCTATACTCAGGCCATTTTGAAAGCATTATCGTTTCTTCGGAACTTTGTACAGCGGTAAATATTTCCTCTGTAACGAAAGGCATAAATGGGTGAAGAAGCTTAAGAGCATTTATAAGGACCGTCTTAAGAGTCCAAAGAGCCGCATTTCTTGTAGCGTCCTCTTTATTGTAAAGTCTTGGCTTCACCATTTCAATATACCAGTCGCAATATTCGTCCCATATAAAGTCATATACATTCTGTACCGCTATACCCAGCTCATAGGCGTCCATATTGGACGTAACGTTTTTCGCAAGGGAATTTACCTTGCTCAATATCCACTTATCGGCAGAGGTCAGCTCATCTATGCTACACTCAGGCTCCTCGTCGTCCATATTCATCATTACAAATCTTGCGGCATTCCAAAGCTTGTTTGCAAAATTTCTGCTGTTTTCAACTCTCTCCTTGTAGAATCGCATATCATTTCCCGGAGCGTTGCCTGTAATAAGTGTAAGCCTTAAGGCGTCTGCGCCATAGTCCTTTATTATCTCAAGAGGATCGATGCCGTTTCCAAGAGATTTACTCATTTTACGTCCCAGACTGTCTCTTACAAGACCATGTATCAGAACTGTTCTGAAGGGTACCTCGCCCATTTGCTCCATAGCTGAGAATACCATTCTTACTACCCAGAAGAATATGATGTCATAGCCTGTTACAAGAACGCTTGTGGGATAGAAATGCTCTAACTCAGGCGTCTTTTCCGGCCAGCCCAATGTTGAGAAGGGCCAAAGAGCTGAAGAGAACCATGTGTCAAGGCAGTCCTCGTCCTGTACTATATGAGTGCCTCCGCACTTTGGACAGACCTCAGGCTTATCTATGCTCACTATAACCTCACCGCAGTCGCAGTAGTAGGCAGGTATCCTGTGTCCCCACCACAGCTGTCTTGAAATACACCAGTCGTGTATATCCTCAAGCCAATGAGTATATATCTTGCCGAAGCGGTCGGGAACAAACTTAAGATCGCCCTTGTAATAGGCGTCAAGAGCAGGCTTTGCAAGCTCCTCCATTTTGACGAACCATTGCTTCTTTATAAGAGGTTCTATTACACAGCCGCATCTGTCGTGAGTGCCTACAGCATGGTTTATGCTTTCCTTCTTTATAAAAAGACCCATTTCGTCAAGCTCTTTTATTATCTGATCTCTTGCTTCATATCTGTCCATTCCGGCAAATTTTCCGCCGTTTTCATTTATTGTACCATCATCATTGAGAATATTTATCTTAGGCAAATTATGTCTTTCCCCTACCTCAAAATCGTTAGGGTCGTGAGCGGGAGTTATCTTAACTACGCCTGTACCGAAATCCATATCTACATAGCTGTCTGCAATAATAGGTATCTCTCTGTCCACAAATGGAAGTATACATACCTTGCCTACTATATCCTTATATCTGTCGTCATCGGGATTTACGGCAATGGCAGTATCGCCAAGCATAGTTTCGGGTCTTGTGGTCGCAAACTCAAGGAATTTGTCTGTACCCTTTATAGGATATTTAATATGCCAGAAGCCGCCTTCCATATCTGTATGCTCCACCTCTGCATCGGAAATAGTGGTCTGACAGGTAGGACACCAGTTTATAAGCTTTTCTCCCTGATATATATAGCCCTTTTCATAGAGCTTGCAGAAAACTGTGAGAACAGCCTTTGAAAGACCTTCGTCCATTGTAAAGCGCTCTCTCTCCCAGTCACAGGAGGAGCCTAATTTCATAAGCTGATTTATAATGGTGCCGCCGTATTCCTTTTTCCATTCCCAAGCTCTCTTGAGAAAACCCTCTCTGCCTATATCCTCTTTGGTAATGCCTTCCTCACGCATTTTATTGACTATTTTTACCTCAGTAGAAATAGCGGCATGATCTGTACCCGGAACCCAGAGGGCATTATATCCCTGCATTCTCTTCCACCTTATGAGTATGTCCTGAAGAGTTTCATCAAGAGCATGACCCATATGGAGCTGTCCTGTAATATTCGGCGGAGGTATGACGATAGTAAAAGGCTCCTTGCTCTTGTCTACCTCTGCATGAAAGTATCCCTTGTCAAGCCAGTTCTTATATATACTGTCTTCCATAGAGGGATCGTAGTTTTTAGCCATTTCCTTCATAATAGCTGTCCTCCTGTTGTTTTATTATTATTTTATTATAGGTAATTTTCTGTATTTATTACGACTAATAAAAAAGGATACTTTCGTCAGCTAAAGGACGAAAGTATCCGTGGTACCACCTTAATTCCTGTATAAACAGGCACTCATGGTCCTGTAACGCAGACCATACGTTCCGCTTAGATCTCTTCGGCGGAAGGACTCCGAAGCTACCTTCGGCAGCTCTTACGGCAAAGCGCCTTTCAGCCTATGAGCGCTTTTCTCTTTGAGGTGATGCTGCCTACTCCTCTTCTTCTCAGTCCATATTCGATATTAGCTTAAAAAATCTACTATTGCTTCACAGGCATTTGCCTCATCGGAGCCTTCTGCGGTAATTTCTACTTTATTACCTGAAAGTGAGCCAATGGATATAACCCCCATGATACTCTTTAAGTTTATCTCTTTGTTATCCATTTTCAAGCGGATCGAACTTGCATATCTGCCTGCTGTCTGTACAAGCATAGGTATAGGTCTTTCGATCATACTTGAACCCACCGTAATCGTTTTCTTAACCATTGTTAATATCCCCCTTGAGTTTATCTGCGATTTCGCATATTTTCTTTAACCTGTGATTGACGCCTGACTTTCCGACAGGCGGAACCATTTTTTCTCCCAGTTCTTTCAGACTGGCATCTGCATATGTCATACGTGCTTCTGCCATCTTCTTAAGATTATCGGGCAGATAATCAAGCCCTTTTTTATCTGAAATATACTCAATAGCCTCGATCTGCCTGAGAGCTGCCGACACCACTTTGCTGAGATTGGCTGTTTCGCAGTTCACAAGTCTGTTGACATTGTTGCGAACGCCTTTTATCACCCTGAGGTTCTCAAGCTCCAGCAGCGCTCTGTAAGCCGACATGACGTTAAGCAGATCGACTATAAGCTCTGCCTCCTTGCAGTATACCACAAAATGATTTTTCCTCTCAACGATTTTCATATTGATGCCAAAGTCACCTATAAGCTCTTTAAGAGCATGTGCATGATCATAATTATTATCTACAAACTCAATATGATAATGCTTATTGGGATCGCTTATGGACCCGCAGCAGAGAAACGCTGTCCTGATATAAGCTCTTTTGCAGCAGTTCCTTGATACAACGCCGGGATCTATAGGCGGATCTATGCTGAAGCCCATGCTGTCCCTTATGCATGCTGCATCAAGTATTCTGCCTGCAAGAGCTTCATCTTCAATAATTATATTGTCCTTATGGCAGTAAATATCGGCTCCGAACAGCGTATCGATAATCTCGGCAGCCTTTCCAAGCACATTGGGATTTTCGTTATGTATGATAATGAGCTTCCGTCCGTTATCTGTGCCTGTGTAACCGCTTATATTTATTATCGCCGCAATGGCAGCCGTAAGGCAATGCCTGTTCTTGTATTCAAATGAAAGCAATTCTTTCTTAACATCAAAAGAAAATGACATTTATATCCCCCGACATGATGTATTAATCACTCACATAAGATAGTGAACACAGCATATACATTGAGCTATTTACCATTAACAAGTATACTACCTCTTTCCATCTTTGTCAATATCCCTATGAGCAATTATAACACTATGCCCAACTCTTTTTAAATTATTGTACAGTTCGTTGGCTAAAGTGACACTTCTGTGTTTTCCCCCTGTACATCCTATGGCAATAACTAACTGATTCTTGCCTTCTTTTATATAATTTGGTATCAAAAATTCACACATTTCCGTAAGCTTATCCCTGAACTCTTCGGCTTCGGGCCACTTCATAACGTAATCCCTTACGGCTACATCGTTTCCCGTAAGACCCTTTAACTCAGTAATGTAAAAGGGATTGGGTATGAACCTTACGTCAAACACAAGATCCGCATCAGGGGGTATACCGTATTTAAAGCCAAAGCTCAGTACGGTTATCATAAGGCTCTTGAAGTCCTTTCCCTCCAGGAATATATCCCCAAGCTGTACTCTCAGCTGACGTGTCAGCATATGTGTTGTGTCTATTATATAATCCGACCTGTCCTTTATTTCCCTTAGTATCTCTCTTTCCTTTCTTATGCCGTCTATGAGTCTTTCTCCTTTGGTATTGAGAGGATGATTTCTTCTGGATTCCTTATATCTCTTTAAGAGTATGTTATCCTCGCAGTCCAAAAACAGTATCTCAAAGCGATTGTGCTCGTTTTCTATTTCCGATAGGAAGCTGAAAAGCTCGCCAAAAAGACTTCCGCCTCTTATATCTATGCCAAGAGCAACATTATCATTACTAAAGGAAGGATTTTCGCAAAGCTCTATAAACTTAGGTATAAGACTTGGAGGCAGATTGTCTATGCAAAAAAAGCCTACGTCTTCAAGAAATTTAAGTACCGTACTTTTTCCTGCTCCCGACATTCCTGTCACTATTACAAATCTCATATGTTTCCCTCCCGGTATAAAAGCTATTCTCCTATTATTCTTACCTCAGGTTCAAGCATTATGCCAAAATTGTCATATACCGTTTTTTGAACATGCTCTATAAGCTCCAGCACCTCCGCAGCAGTAGCGCCTCCATTGTTTACAACAAAGCCGCAATGCTTGGGACTTACCTGAGCCCTTCCTACGCTGTATCCTCTCAGTCCGCTGTCGTCTATAAGCTTGCCTGCAAAATAGCCCTCAGGCCTTTTAAATGTACTTCCTGCGCTTGGAAGCTCTATGGGCTGTTTTGAATTTCTCTTTTCTGCAAGCTCCGCCATTTTTGCTTTTATATCATCATAATTTCCTTTTTCAAGCCTGAACACGGCTTCAAGCACCGTCATGCCCTTTTTCATTATACTACTGGTCCTGTAGCCAAAGCCTGAGGAGGCGTTGTCTATTTCCCTGACATCGCCGTCTGCAAGTACCGTTGCCGAAACAAATATATCCTTTATTTCACCGCCATAGGCACCTGCGTTCATGCATACGGCGCCGCCTACGGTACCCGGTATGCCGCTAAGACATTCCATGCCTGTAAGGGAATTGTCAAGAGCCTTCCTTGCCACAGTCGAAAGAAGAGCTCCTGCGCCGACAGTTATAATATTGTCATTTACATTTATATGGCTCAAGCCTCTGTAAAGCTGTATTATTATGCCCCTGAAGCCCTTATCCTTTACAAGAAGGTTGCTTCCGTTGCCTATGATATACCAAGTCAGTCCGCTTTCCTTTGCAATATTCACCGCCTTGCATACAGCGTCTTTACTGTCGGGCGTCAGGAATATATCGGCATTTCCGCCTATCCTGAATGTAGTATGTCTTGACATAGGCTCATTGAGAAGCACATTGTCATCTCCCAAAGCCCTTCTGAATCTGTTTATAATTTCGGTCATAGCACCGACTCCTTTTATTTTCTGCCAAGCATTGCGGCTCCCACTATACCTGCATCGTTGCCTAATGTGGCAATTTTAAGCTCTGTTTTGTTTTCTCCGCCGTATACCTTTTCATCAAGTATTTTCTGAATAGGCTTTATGACTCTGTCGCCCTGTGCGCATACTCCCCCTCCTATTACAACGGCTTCGGGCTGGAATATGTTTACAAGATTTACTATGCCTATAGCAAGATAATTTATATATCTGCCAAGTATATATTCGGCTACCTCGTCGCCAAGATCCGCTGCGTCAAATACTGTTTTGGCATCTATAAGCTTTATATTTCCGTCTACAATGTCATATATCTTGCTGCTTGGATATTTTGCAGCAGCTATTCTTCCCTCTCTCCTGAGAGCGGAAGCGGAAGCATAGGCTTCCCAACAGCCCTTACGTCCGCAGCTGCAAAGCTCGCCATCGGCTACTATTACCATATGGCCTGCTTCTCCGCCGCCGCCAAAGGAGCCCGAGAAGACCTTTCCGTTTATTATTATGCCTGCGCCTACGCCTGTGCCTATTGTTACATATATTATATTTTTATTACCATGAGCGGCGCCGCATACATTTTCTCCTATAGCAGCGCAGTTTGCATCATTTTCAATATATACGGGCAGACCTATTCTTTTGTTCATTTCCTTTACTATATTTATGTTCTTAAAGGTAAGATTATTAGCGTACATAAGAATGCCCTTTTTCTTATTGATCATACCCGGTACGCCTAATCCCAGCGACTCTATATCCTCAAAGCTCAGTTCAAGCTCATCTGCAAGCTTATTGCACAAAGCCGCCATATCGTCCAATATATCATCTGCTTCCCTTCCGTTCATCGTAGGTGTAACAGCCTTCGCAAGTATTTCTCCGCTTTCATTTACTATACCTGCTGAAATATTGGTTCCTCCCAAATCTATTCCTAAATAATACATAACATCACCCTCCGTTTATTATTGTCAGTTGCCCTTCATTGCGCTGTTCATTATAGCATCGTTCAGAGCCTGAGCCGCATTATATCCCATCTTTTTCTGACGGCAGTTGACGGCGGCAGATTCGCATATGATAGCAAGGTCCCTGCCGGGACGAACAGGAATGGCATGGCATATTACCTTATTGCCAAGTATATCCATGTATTCCTCCTTGATACCAAGTCTGTCATAGGCCTTGCCCTTTTCCCAATACTCCAGCTTTATAACAAGGTCTATTTCCTGAGTATCCTTTACGGACTGTACGCCGAACATCTGCTTTACATTGATAATACCTATACCTCTTACCTCTATAAAGTAGCGTATAAGCTCAGGACAGCTTCCTACAAGGACATCGTGAGATACCTTCTTGATCTCAACAGCGTCGTCGGCAACAAGTCTGTGACCTCTCTTTATAAGCTCAAGAGCCGCTTCGCTTTTGCCTATGCCGCTTTCTCCTGTAATAAGCACGCCCTCTCCGTATACGTCCACAAGCACGCCGTGTACCGTAGTTCTGGGAGCAAGCTCTACCTTAAGCCATTTCAAAAGATCAGCTGTAAATTCTGATGTGGTTTCTTCAGACTGGAGTACAGGTATTTTTCTCTCTTTGGCATAGAAAAGCATCTCAGGGTGAGGCTCCAGTCCTCTGCATATCACAACGCAGGGCATATCATACTGGAAAAGCTTTTCAAGAGTTTCCTGTCTGAACTCAGGAGTAAGCTTGCACAGATATGTGTATTCAACTATGCCTATCACCTGTATCCTCTCGCTGTCAAAGTAATCGAAAAATCCCGCCAGCTGAAGAGCCGGTCTGTTTATACCCGGTGTTTCTATATATATCTCGGAAATATCTATATCTTCCGTCAAGTTCTTAAGCGAAAATTCTTTGGCAATTTCCTTTAAGCTGACTGAGTACATATCAGTACCTCCTATAACGTTTTACTTTAGTTTCTGTGATCCTTTTAAAAAAAATCCATATTAATAATAACTCATTTTACCATATATTTCAATTGTTATTTGAATTTTTAAACAAAATGAAATATAAGCAAAAAAGCGCCCGGAAAAAACTCCAAAGGCGCTTTGATAAAATTATTTCTTCTTCATTTCAACATGTACGGGCTTCAGACCCCATATCTCCTCAGCATATTCCTTTATAGTTCTGTCGGAGGAGAATTTACCGCTGCAAGCAGTATTCATAATTGCCATTTTAGCCCACTTATCCTTATCCTTGTATACGGCGTCTACCTTTGCCTGTGCCTTTGCATAGGCGTTAAAATCCTTGAGTACGAAATATTCGTCTGCTCTTGAACCGTTGTAGCCGTTGAGAAGAGATTCAAATATAGGCTTGAATGTTTCCGTATTACTGTCAAGAGTACCGTTTATAAGCATATTCAGTACTGCCTGAATATCGGGATCCATATTATAAATATCCCACGGATTATAGTCATTTCTTGCATACTGGTCAATTACCTCGTCGGCTTTCATACCAAATATGAATATATTATCCTCGCCTACTTCTTCCATTATCTCAACATTTGCTCCGTCAAGAGTACCCATTGTCACAGCACCGTTAAGCATGAACTTCATGTTGCCTGTGCCTGAGGCTTCCTTTGAAGCCGTAGAGATCTGCTCTGAAATATCGGCAGCCGGAATAAGCTTTTCTGCAAGGCTTACTCTGTAGTTTGCTGCAAATACTACCTTTATCTTGCCATTTATAGACGGGTCATTGTTTACAAGATCCGCTACCTTGTTTATAAGCTTTATTATGAGCTTAGCCATCTTATAGCCTGCCGCTGACTTAGCGCCGAATATAAACGTTCTGGGAACCATATCCATATTCGGATCTTCCTTGAGCTGATTGTAAAGATGCATGATATGGAGAACGTTCAGAAGCTGTCTCTTGTATTCGTGAAGTCTTTTTACCTGAATATCGAAAATAGAGTCGGGATCAATATCTATATCCATAGTCTCCTTGAAATACTGAGCAAGCTCTACCTTATTTTCCCTCTTTATATCCATAAAGGCTTCTCTGAATTTCTTTTTATTTGCCAAAGGCTCAAGCTTGTGAAGCTCATCAAGGTCTGTATACCAGCCATCGCCTATTTCCTTTGTAATAAGCTTGGCAAGCTTCTGATTGGCGTGTCCCAGCCATCTTCTCTGAGTAATACCGTTTGTCTTGTTGTTGAATCTTTCGGGATATATCTCATAGAAGTCCTTAAGCTCCTGATTTTTAAGTATCTCTGTATGAAGGGCCGCAACGCCGTTTACAGAATGGCTGCCTACTATTGCAAGCCATGCCATTCTTATCTGACCGTCTGCGATTATCGCCATTCTTCTTATCTTTTCTGCATCATGACCGTATTTCTCTATAAGCATGTTGCAGAATCTCTTGTTTATTTCCTCAACTATCATGAATATACGAGGCAGAAGTCTTGAAAACAGATCGTAGGGCCATTTTTCAAGAGCCTCAGACATTATAGTATGGTTTGTATAAGCACAGCACTTCTTTGTGATCTCCCATGCTTCGTCCCATGCTACATCGTTTTCGTCAACAAGTATCCTCATAAGCTCGGCAACTGCTATACTTGGGTGAGTGTCGTTGAGCTGGAAAGCATATTTCTCGGGAAGAAGGGCAAAATTATTGCCGAACTTCATTTTGAATTTAGTAATAACTCTCTGGAGAGTAGCAGATACAAAGAAATACTGCTGGCGAAGCCTGAGCTCCTTGCCTGCATAGTGTTCATCGGCAGGGTAGAGAACATCTGTAAGCGCCTTTGCAAGATTCTGTTCCTCTACAGCCTTCTGGAAATCGCCTGAATTGAATTTTTCAAGGTCAAACATATTCTTTGCTTCAGCGTCCCAGAGTCTTAATGTATTTACGGTATTGTTGTTATAGCCAACTACGGGATAGTCATAAGGCACCGCTATTATAGACTGGTAATTCTCATGTACATATCTGTATTCGCCGTTATCCTTCATTTCACGTACTACATTGCCGTAAAACTTGACCTCAACGGCATATTCCCTTCTTCTTACGCCCCAGACATCTCCGTTGTGAAGCCAGTCGTCGGGAAGCTCCATCTGTGCTCCGTCAACTATTTTCTGCTCAAATATACCATAGTGGTATCTTATTCCGCAGCCATAAGCAGGCAGCTCCAGAGTGGAAAGAGAATCAAGGAAACAAGCTGCAAGTCTGCCAAGACCGCCGTTGCCAAGACCCGGATCCCTTTCGGCGTCCTCTATAAGATTGTAGTCAATACCCATTTCATCTATGACCTCTTTTATCTCGTCAAACATGGTCATATTCATAATGGCGTTGCCTAAAAATCTTCCCATAAGGAACTCCATTGAAAGATAGCACACTATCTTGCAACCTGTTCTGTCATAGGTCTCATGGGTCTCAAGCCATTTGCTTGTAACATAATCTCTTATAGTAAAAGCAAGGGCTTCATAGAGCTGCTCCTGAGTTGCTGTTTCAACTGACTGTCTTGATAATATTCTTACATTGGCAATTAATTTAGCCTTAAAGGCTTCCTTGTCGATATGCATTATCTCATCTCCTTATTATTGCTTAGTTTATATATTCGCTACCGGCCTTGAGCTTCTCAGCCTGCTCGGTAGTTATCAACGCATCCATTACTTCGTCCAGATCTCCGTCTATTATAGAATCCAGCCTGTGAAGAGTAAGTCCTATCCTGTGGTCTGTTACTCTGCCCTGAGGATAGTTATATGTCCTTATTCTTTCGTTTCTGTTGCCTCTGCCTATCTGGGATTTTCTCTCGGCGGATATTTCAGCATGCTGTTTCTCCTGCTCCAGATCGTAGAGCTTGCTCATAAGCACCTTCAAAGCCTTATCCTTGTTCTTCAGCTGACTTTTTTCGTCCTGACAGGATATTACTATACCTGTGGGGATATGAGTAAGTCTGACTGCCGAATCGGTAGTGTTTACACATTGTCCGCCGTTGCCTGATGCTCTGAATACATCGAATTTGCAGTCGTTCATATCCAGCTTTACATCTACCGCTTCTACTTCGGGAAGTACCGCTACCGTAGCGGTAGAGGTGTGTATTCTTCCTCCCGACTCGGTTGACGGTATCCTCTGTACTCTGTGTACTCCGCTTTCGTACTTCAACCTTGAATATGCGCCATGACCGTTTATCATAAATGTTATTTCCCTATAGCCGCCTGCGTCACTTTCATTGGCGCTCATAAGCTCTGTTTTCCAACGGTTCCTCTCGGCATATCTGGAATACATTCTGAAAAGGTCGCCGGCAAATATATTGGCTTCATCACCACCTGCACCGCCTCTTATCTCAACGATCACATTTTTGTCATCATTGGGATCCTTAGGAAGCATAAGAAGCTTAAGCTCTTCCTTAAGCTCTTCTATTCTGGCAGTACCCTCTGCAAGCTCCTCCTTTGCAAGAGCCCTCATTTCCTCATCGCTGTCGTTAAGCATCTCCTTAGCATCTGCAACGGCTGCTTCGGTCTGCTTATATTCTCTGTATTTTTCAACTATAGGGGCAATATCGCTGTGCTCCTTCATAAGCTTGCGCCAGGTCTCATTATCCGCTATCACATCGGGATCGTTTATCCTGTCTGACAGATCAATATATTTTTTTTCTATGTCGGCAAGTCTTTCAAACATAATAAGCCTCCATTACAAAGCAAATCCTGTAACCACTCTGTCAAGACCCGATAGATCCTGTCTGACAGATATATTTTTAAAATTGTTTTCCTTCAGCATGCTGCAAAGTGCATACCCTTGATTATAACCTATTTCAAAAATAATGCAACCCTTTTTTTTCAAAAAAACAGGTAATTTTGATATTATTCTCCTGTAAAAATAAAGTCCGTCCTCTCCTCCGTCAAGGGCAAGAACAGGCTCATGGTCCCTTACCTGAACATCAAGGGTATCTATTACGGAGCTTTCTATATAGGGCGGATTTGATACTATCATATCAAAGCTGCCCCTTACGTTTTCAAAAAGGTCGCTCTCTATAAAATTAATATTTACATTGTTTTTCCGTGCATTTTTAACGGCTGTTTCAAGAGCAGGTCTTGAAATATCCACAGCTGTCACATCGGTATCTGTGTATTTTCCTATACTTACGGCTATGGCTCCCGAACCCGTGCCTATATCCAGTACGCTTTTATAGCCCTTTTCCCTTATTATGTCAATGGCCCTTTCGACAACGTTTTCCGTATCGGCTCTCGGTATGAGAGTGTTTTTGTTTACTTCAAAATCCATTCCCATAAACTCGCAATGACCCAGTATATACTGCATAGGCTCTCTTCCAAGACGTCTTTTTGTATATTCCTCTATTATATGAAGCTTATCATCGCTTATTTCATCATTGTTATGAGTGACAAGCTGTATTCTTGAAAGCTTTAGGACCTCAGACAGAATAAGAGCAGCGTCAAGGGAGCTGCTTTCAATGCCCTTTTCCTTAAGTGCTGTCTTTACTTTGTCAAGAACAGCCTGTATTGTCTGACTCATTCTCAGGCTCCTCCTCAAGCACAGCCTTAAGAGAAGCTATGGCTACCTCTATCATGCTGTCGTCAGGCTCCTTTGTTGTAATAAGCTGCATAGCTATACCCGGAGCGCTTACTATATTTACAAAAGGATTATCGTGAGAACCTGCCCACCTTATGACCTCATAGGATACTCCCGCTATGAAGGGAACAAGCAGCACTCTGGATATTATTCTGAGCCAGAAGTCGTTTGTCCTTACAAACAGGAATACTATAATGCTTATTATCATTACTATTACAAGGAAGCTTGTGCCGCAGCGCTTGTGAAAGCGTGTGTTCTGCTTTACATTCTCTACAGTAAGCTCCATATTGTTTTCAAATGTGTTTATAGTCTTGTGCTCTGCGCCGTGATACATAAATGTTCTCTTTATGTCCTTCATCTGTGACACAAGTATCATATAGCCTAAGAATATGACTATCTTAACAATGCTTTCGGCTGCGCTCCTGACATTTGTGCTGTCACCTGCAAAGTGTGAGATCCAGCCGCCTATAATTGTGGGAAGCACCATAAAAAGACCTACGCACAGTATTATGGAAAGTATTACGCTGAAATATATAAGATAGTCTGCAAGCTTATCGCCGAATTTCCTTTCAAGCCATTTTTCAAACTTGCTCTCATCGTCGTACTCTATATCGTCCATACCTGCCATTTCAAATGAACGCTTTGTTACCTTCACGCCCATTACAAGGCAGTCAAAGAAATTGACAACGCCTCTTATTATAGGCCAGCCCAATATTCTGCACCTGTCCTTAGGCTGCTTTATAAAAGTTTTTTCTATTACTATTCCCTTTTCGGGATTGCGTACAGCCATAGCATAAAGGGTCCTTCCTCTCATCATAACACCCTCTATGATAGCCTGTCCGCCTATACCCTTGCCCTTAGCGGGACATTTCTTTAATTTACTCATATACCCTCCGTTTCGGCTGCTATAAAGCCAATGCCAATGCATTCATCTGACTGTTTATTTCCTGAGCTTCCTTAAGAAATACCTTAAGCTCACTCTCAGCCTCGTCATAGTCATATTCATTGTTGAGCATGCTCTGCATTATCTCTGCAAGCTCATTGAGCTTACCGACTGCTTCCTTTGCCTTTATATGGAACTGCTCAAATTCCGCACTTGGAGTGATCATATCAAGCTGACGGTATACTCCGTCTATAACATTGAGATTTTCCTCTATCTCATCTGAAAGCTCATCAAGCTTATCCGAAATATTGGTATCGTTTACCGAACTGAGTATGCCGATTATACTCTCAGAAGCCTCCGAAAGAGGAGATATGCAGCTCATGTATTTGTTCACATAGGGATCTATTGATATTTCAGGGCTTACCTGTCTTGTTATAGTGCCTATATATACCGTCTTTGTGTTTGCGTCCCAGTTAACGGACGCTCCCGTTGCTTCTGATATTGCCCTTAATGGTATCATCATGGAATTGTTTATTATCTGAGCCGGAACATCAAGTATACTGCTGTTCTGATTGACCTGCAGAGCCTTATGTCCGCTGCGCATTGAAATAATGCTTGAGCCCTTTATTAGAGTAGCCGTCTTTGTAGCAGGTTCCCAGTCTATCGTATACCCCATTTTTTCAAAAAGTCCCCTAAGAGGTATAAGGGTCCTGCCGTTTACTATAATAGGCTGCGCATTGCTGAATGACACATTCTCGCCGTTAAGGCTTACGCTGAGCTTCTGCTCTGCCGTATATACGCTTGTACTGAAAATCATTGCTGTAAGCGCTGTCAATATCATGCATATCCTTTTGCGCATAAAATCACTCCTTGTCCTGTATTGTCAGAATCAGGTCTTATTTTTACCTCAGATAACTAATATATTAACACAAATCCCATTTTTATTCAATAGTATTATTTATAATCAAAGAACTGCCGCAGATAATGCAGCAGCCCATATATTATACATTGAACCTAAAAAGTATAACGTCTCCGTCCTTTACTATATAGTCCTTGCCCTCGCTTCTGTATACGCCTGCTTCCTTTGCGGCAGCTATGGAGCCAAGCCTTACAAGATCATCATATGTAACGACCTCAGCCCGTATAAAGCCTCTTTCAAAATCGGAATGTATCTTGCCGGCAGCCTGAGGTGCCTTTGTGCCCTCTTTTATCGTCCACGCTCTCACCTCTGTAACTCCTGCGGTAAGATAGCTGAGAAGCCCCAAAAGAGAATAGCTTGCATTTATAAGTCTGTCAAGACCACTTGCATTACAGCCCAAATCCGCAAGAAATTCCAGCTTTTCATCAGGATCCAGCTCGGCTATTTCCTCTTCTATTTTAGCGCATACCACAAATACCCCTGAGCCTTCGGCTTTTGCCAGCTCACGCACGGCTTTCACATATTTATTGCTCTCTCCGTCGTCTGCCAGATCCTCCTCCGCTACATTGGCGGCATAGAGCACAGGCTTTCTGCTGAGCAATGTAAGACTGTCGGCAAAGGCAGTATCCTCTTCGCTGTCAAACTCCAATGCTCTTGCATTTTTTCCTTCTTCAAGAGTATCCTTTATCTTATCCAGTACGGCAAGCTCTTTTGCAAGAGATTTGTCATTCATTGCCTGCTTACGGGTCTTGGCGATCCTTTTTTCCACAACCTCCAGATCGGCAAGTATAAGCTCTAAATTAATTGTTTCTATATCTCTTACAGGGTCGACCTCTGCTTCCACATGTACAATATTGCTGTCTTCAAAGCAGCGTACAACATGGACAACAGCGTCTACCTCTCTTATGTGGGAAAGGAATTTATTGCCAAGACCTTCCCCCTTGCTGGCTCCTTTTACAAGTCCTGCAATATCCACAAACTCAATAACGGCAGGCGTCACCTTTCGGGTATCATACATATCCGCCAATACGTCCAATCTCTTATCGGGAACAGGTACTATACCTACATTGGGATCAATGGTACAGAAGGGATAGTTGGCGGATTCTGCTCCGCCTCCTGCAAGAGAATTGAAAAGTGTGCTTTTGCCTACATTGGGAAGCCCTACGATTCCTAATTTCATAAATACAGCTCCTTTATCTTTACGTTAAAAGAGGCGGCATATCAGCCGCCCTCTATAATAGTTTAGTCTCTGCTTGAAACAGCGCCTATAAGTAAACCTAAAAGGAATACGAGTACAGATACGGCAGCGGCGCAAACAGCCAGCTTAGGCTTGTCCGCATCGGGTACGAATACGCCGTTTAAGGAATGGGCTTTTGCTTCCTGCTCTGCTGCACGGTAATGTTTTGTCGGTCTTGCATATCTCATAAAAAATCCTCCTTTATTATTTTCATATATGATTATAAATAGTATACCACATTTATACAAAATATAAAAGAGTAAATTTCATTAATTTTCATTGAACTTTTTATAGGAAAATAGTATACTGTTATAAATAACAAAAGGAGGGTCTGACATGGACAGCTATAAGGTGCTTAAAAGCAAGGAAGTATACAAAGGACGAGTCTTTACCGTTGAAAAGGATACCATAAGTCTGCCTGACGGAACATCGGCAGAAAGAGAGACCGTAAGACATGGCGGTGCTGCCGCTATGATACCTGTGGACAATGACGGCAAAATAATTTTTGTAAAGCAATACCGCCACTCTGCCAAAAGCATTACGCTTGAAATACCTGCAGGAACTCTTGAAAAGGGAGAGGACCCTCTTGACTGTGCCGTAAGGGAGCTGGAAGAGGAAACTTCATATAAGGCAAATAAAATGACATTTCTCTTTAAAATGTATTCCGCAATAGGCTTTTGCAGCGAAATACTCTATATATATCTTGCCGAAGGGCTTACTCAGGGTCAATTCAATATGGACGATGATGAATTTATAACACTTGAGCGCTACAGCCCCGATGAAGCGCTGAATATGATATTCAGCGGTGAAATATGCGACAGCAAGACTATAAGCGCCGTATTGGCATACAGAGAATATATGAAAGAAAACGTAAGGACTGTATAATACCAGTCCTTATTGCGTGTCGATAAAATCGACACTTTGAAAGAAATGCTTTTAGGCATTTCTTTCAGTTAGATAAGGTTGGGACCAGCCGTGTTTACTGATATTTTGGC
>CANQBT010000006.1 GCA_947589405.1 uncultured Clostridia bacterium
AAAATGGAGCTTGCTCCGATTTTTATCGAAGATAAGTTAACGATATGTTTTTCCAGTTTTGGAGCAAAGCGACAAAAAGTGCTGCGTAAGCAGAAAAAGGCGAAGCATTTTAGGAAAAACATAGAGTAATTGAAGATAACTTAGTAAAAGCTTAATATCCGCTTATTTTATCACATTGGAAATTCATAGGAGTATTGGATATGTTAAAAACAAATGATGTTAATTTTTATTTGAATGAAAAAGAAGGCAAGGCCATGATAGCCCTGTGGGCTTCGGACAGACCTCTTTCAGCTGCCGAAATCGCAAAAGCAATAGATGAGGAATGGGCGTCAAAGTCAATACAGAATATTATAAGGACACTTGAAGCAAAGAATGCCATAGAGGTCACAGGCGTTACCAAAAAGGGCAAGACATACGGCCGTCTGTTCCGTCCAACCGTATCCTCTGAGGAATATGCCCTTTGTCAGTTTAATAAGTTTTATAATAAGAACAAAGATATTTCCCATATTTTGTCAGCGTTTGTCAGCGTATCGGATGATGTAAAGCCTGAATTTGCAAAAAAGATAAGGGAATTTACAGACAGCTTAACAGAGGAGCTGTAAAGCAACACAGACAATGGCGGAAGGTCATTATGAAATAGGTTTTAATAAGGAGCTGCCGCATTGTATTTCAATGTGATAACTCCTTTTTATTTAACAATGTAAGGTACAGATATTTTTATGAGGAGGTTATGCCATGAAGCTTAAAAGAGTTACTGCGGTCTTAACGGCGGCGGTCATGACTTTGATGTCATTTTCCGTTGTCAGGTGTGAGGTTATGGAAAAGGAATATTATTTCAATTTTACAAAGGAATATCAGAGAGGAGCCAAAAATCTGTATTCTGTGAGGAAATACAATGAAAGCACAGGCTATGGCTTTACAGACAGCTCAAGCTCAATGCCTGTGAGAGAGGTGGACTCAGACAAAATAGAGGTAACGCAGGAGGGCTTTTCTTTTACGGAAATGGATCCTAATATATTCAAGTGTTATAATGAGGACGGAGAAGAAATATCTGCCGATAAGTCTACGACCCATAATTTCGGCGGTATGATATTCAGAGTAAAGGTGCCGAAGGGCGGTTATCATATAGAGGTAGCTACAGACAAGGGCGATGAAAATTCCATCGTTTCCGTAAATGCCATGCAGTCTGCCAGAATGGCTACTGCCTATTGGGACGCTGCAAAGCTTGTTGCAAATCAGCACAAGGCGGAATGGATCGACAATATATGGAGTTTTGACTATGCCGATGGTACGGGATATATCGATGTGGAAATAGAGCCAAAGAGCTGCGGCGTGCCTGTTGTATTGAAGAGCATAAGAATAACTTCCGTTGACAAAAGCAAAGCCGACAAGCCTACCGTATACCTTCTTGGGGATTCCACACTAAAGTCCTATACCTTTGAGGAGGCGCCTATGTGCGGCTGGGGACAGGTGTTTGACAGACTTTTTGATACGGATAAAATAAATGTTATAAACTATTCTATGGGCGGACGTTCACTTAAGAGCATGTATCAGGAGGGTAGACTCAACGATGTGCTTATGACAGGCTCAGAGGGAGATTTTGTACTTGTTCAGAGCGGTCACAATGATGAAAAGACAGGCTTGGATTCAGACCCTACTGCACGCTTTGGCGTAGGCTCTACAGAGGAAATGTACAGAACATATCTTGAAAAATACTATATACCTGCCATAAAGGCAAGAGGTATGATACCTGTGCTTGTAACGCCTATGACAAGAGTAAAGGAAGGTCAGGAGGTCTATAAGGATTCATTTACTACAAAGGACAGGGAATTTCCAAAGGTAATGAGAGCTGTGGCAAAGGAAATGGACGTTCCCCTTGTTGACCTTAATGCAGACAGCGTTGAGTATCTCAATTCCATAGGTACGGCAGAAGCCGAAGCTATAGTGCTGAGTCTTGAAGCAGGAGAAACTCCGGGCAAAACCAATTCAGGCAGCTATGCCAATGGTCACCCTCAGAACAAAATTGACGGTACTCATATGAAGGAGGCTCTTGCAAAGCAGTATGCCCTTATGGTTGCAAGGGATATAGCCCGGCTTTCAGTAAAATATACTGAGCTTGAGCCTATGAAGGACGCTATGCTCGACGGCGCTGCCGAAGGCAATGCCGAAAAGGTATATCCGGAAATATGCAATGACATAAAGGGCGAAAATGCCTATTATAAGAATCAGATAGAGAAGCTTATTCAGCTTGGCGTTATGACAAAGGACGATGAAGGCAATTTCAGACCAAAGGAAATTATAAGCGCTTATGAATATGCTGCCGCTATTGAAAAGCTTTACGGTATTGATATGAAGGACTATGAGAATGTACCTCTTACAAGAGAGCTTATGGCTTGTATCGATTTGGAGGCCTATAAGGCAAAGTTCAGCGAAAAGCCTAAGTATATGACAGACTATAATGGCAGCAACATTACTCCCGACGATCCTAACTATGATCCAAACTTGGTAGGTGATGAGGCTCAGTATTATTCACTTGTAGGCTTTGGTGCCGTTACCGATAAGGCGGATATAGATGAGGAGCTTTATTCTCAGGTGGAGGAGGCTTATGAGCTGGGACTTATAAGAAGCGAGGAAGGCATAAAGAGAGGTAAAATGATAAACGGCTATACATTACAGCCAAAGACTGAGGTCACAAGAGAAAAGGCTGCAAAAAGCCTGTACTTTATGTATGTTCTGAGCAGAGATATAAATGAAGAAAATGATATAGTAGGCTCTATAAGCCAAACACTTATAAACAGGAGATAACATGCTTAAAAATATTATAAACGCCGCCTATGGCAGAGAAAAGGCGGATATTGTACTGAAAAACGGAAAAATAATAGATGTGCTTGGTCATGGCATTATTGAAGGAAATGTTGGCATAAAGGACGGAGTCATAATAGGCATAGGCGATTACAAAGGTGCAGAGGAGATAGATGTCAATGGCGCATATATTGCTCCCGGTTTTGTGGACAGCCATGTTCATATTGAGTCGGCTATGGTAAGTCCCGCCGAGTATGCAAGAGCCGTTGTGCCGAAGGGCGTTACCTCCGTTATTGCCGACCCTCACGAAATAGCCAATGTATGCGGTGAAGAGGGACTTAAATTTATGCTTGAAAGCGGAGAGAGCGTTCCTCTTGACATATGCTTTATGCTGCCCTCCTGTGTCCCCGCTACTCCCTTTGATCATTCGGGTGCGGTCATAGACGGAAACAGCACAAAGGAGCTTTTGAAAAAATATCCCTTTGGCGGATTAGGCGAAATGATGAATTATCCGGGCGTTGTGAACTGTGACGATGATGTGCTCAAAAAACTGGAAAGCAGCAATTACACAGACGGTCATGCTCCGGGTATAGAGGGTATGGGGCTTAATGCCTATATATGCGGCGGTATATACAATGACCATGAATGCGATACTGCTGCAAATGCTCTTGAGAAAATAAGCAAGGGTATGAATATATTTATAAGAGAGGGCACAGGCGCCAAAAATCTGGAAGAGCTTATAAAGGCGGTAAATCCTTATAATATAAGACATTTTGCTTTTTGCACAGACGATAAGCACCTTAGCGAGATACTCAGGGAAGGCACTATATCTCATTGTATAGATAAGGCAATAGTTCTGGGAATGGATCCTGTTGATGCTTATACTATCGCCTGCTTCAATCCCTGCGTTTTCTACAATATGGGTAAAAAAGGCGCTGTAGCTCCGGGCTTCAAGGCGGATATAATAGTGACAAGGGATATTAACTGTACCGACATTGCCCTTGTTTTGAAAAACGGAGTGCCTGTAGCAAAAGACGGTATGGCTCTTTTTGAAACAGAACATAGTGATATAAGCAAAGTGACGGATACTGTAAATATAAAGCCTGTCACAGCTGAGTGCTTTAATAAGGATTTTGATAAAAACGAGCCTGTGATAGAGCTTGATAATTCCCTTGTTACAAATGCTGTGTACTGTGATGACAGCAAGGGTCTGAGCCTTTGCGCAAATATTGAAAGATATGGAAATACGGGAAACAAGGGACTTTGCTTTGTAAAGGGTCTTGATATTGAAAACGGCGCTATAGCCCAAACCATAGGTCATGATTCCCATAATATAAGCGTTATAGGCTCAGATGGCGAAAATATGGCGCTTGCCGTGAATGCTCTTGGCAAAAAAGGCGGTATTGCCGTTGTGAAGAATAAGAAGGTCATTGCTTATATGGAATTGGCAATAGGCGGGCTTATGTCATATAAAGATGCCGATACTGTGGTAAAAGAACATGAGGTCATAGTGTCCGCCGCTAAGGAAATATCACCAAAGGGCAGCAATATGGCTCTTATGATATTGGGCTTTATATCTCTTCTTGTGATCCCCCATATAAAGCTTGGGGATAAGGGATTGTTTGACGTGGATAAATTCAGATATATTTCTCAATAGAGCTTTATTGCACTAAACAAAAATCCGATACGCGATCAAAAACAGCTGTCCCATTTAAGGTCATAAATGGAACAGCTGTTTACTTTACACATTTATTTTTTCAGCTTAAGACCGTCCTTGAAGGCTTCGCCGACTCTTTCCGTTACCTTGTAGTAACCATGTGTATAGGGATCGAAAGCAATGGCGTTTACCAATGACATATCTATCCTGCCGTTTACCATAACGCTGTCTACAGCGGTAACATTTGTTACCTTGCCTATTACGCCGCAGCCGTACTTTCCCTCTTGATACTCTATAAATTCACACTCAAGACATATAGGAAATTCATTTATAACGGGAGCGTCTACAGTTTCGGCTTTGCTTGCCGTAAGCCCGCTGCGAAGGAACTTATCGGAGGTATCATTGCCGGACTCTATTCCGAAATAATCTGCTTCTGTCATATGAGCGGCATCGGCAATGCTTACGGTAAAGGCGCCTCTTTCCTTTATGTTTTTAACGGTTTTGTGTGTTTCAGTCAGATTAAGGGCAACATTACCCCTTTCCTGCATAGTTCCCCATGCGGCATTCATAACGTTAACGCTGCCGTCCTTGTTGTAGGTAGCGACCATAAGCACAGGCATTGGGAATATACCTTCGGTTATATTCAGTTTTTTTCTCATGAAATTACCTCTTTTCTTTTATATTTGTCAAATATTTTGGGGAGCTTTAAGCTCCCCAAAACCTTTTATATTAATCTATGCACTTTAATATAGTTATAGACAAAGGCGCAAGGCGTAAGCCTATGCTGTTTTCTCTGTGGTTGCATTCTATCTTTTCTGACTTGGCAGGTATTGTGTTTATAACACCGCTGCCGCCGAACTTGGTATCGTCGGAGTTGAGTATCTCCTTCCATGTACCTTCAAAGGGAACGGCAACTCTGAAGCCCTCGTCTGCATTAGGAGTGAAATTGCATATAATAACGAGAGTATCTTCCTTCCTTTCACCTCGTCTTATGAATGAATATATGCTTCTGTCTCTGTCATCTGCGTCTATCCATTCAAAGCCGAAGCCGTCATAGTCCTTCTGCCAAAGTCCGGGATTGTCAAGATATATATGGTTAAGCTCTTTTACATAGTCAAGCATCTGCTGATGATGATCGTACTCAAGCAGGAACCAGTCAAGAGGTCTCTTTTCGTTCCACTCTATGAATTGACCGAACTCACCGCCCATGAAAAGCAGCTTCTTGCCGGGATGTCCCATAGCAAAGCCGTAGGCTGCTCTCAGGTTTGCAAACTTCTGCCAGAGATCACCCGGCATCTTATCCAGCATGGACTTCTTGCCGTGAACCACCTCGTCATGACTCAGCACAAGCACGAACTTTTCGCTGTAGGCATAGGTAGAAGCAAATGTCATATTGTAGTGGTGATAGCTCTTGTATATAGGATCAAGCTCAACGTACTCCAGAAAGTCGTTCATCCAGCCCATGTTCCACTTAAGTGTAAAGCCAAGACCGTCATACTGAGCAGGAGTAGTTACTCCCGGCCATGATGTGGATTCCTCAGCTATCATGTGTACCTTAGGGTGTCTGCCTGTTATAACGGAGTTCATGTGCTTCATAAATTCCACAGCTTCAAGATTTTCTCTTCCGCCGTACTGATTAGGCACCCATTGACCCTCTTCCTTGCAGTAGTCAAGATAGAGCATAGAAGCAACGGCATCTACTCTCAGACCGTCTATATGGAATTTCTCTATCCAGTAGAGAGCGTTTGTAATAAGGAAGTTCTTTACTTCATTTCTGCCATAGTTGAATATAAGCGTGCCCCATTCAGGGTGTTCGCTCTGCTTAGGGTCTGCATGCTCATAAAGAGCTGTACCGTCGAACTTGGCAAGACCATGAGCGTCCTTAGGGAAGTGAGCGGGAACCCAGTCCAGTATAACGCCTATGCCTGCCTGATGACATTTGTCTACAAAAGCCATAAACTCGGCAGGATTGCCGTAACGGCTCGTAGGAGCATAGTAGCCTGTTACCTGATAGCCCCAGCTTCCGTCAAAGGGGTGTTCCTCTATAGGAAGCATTTCTATATGAGTATAGCCCATTTCCTTAACATAGGGAATAAGCTGATCTGCAAGCTCGGGATAGCTCAAGAAACGATTGTCCTCGCTTTCAACTCTCTTCCATGAGCCAAGATGCACCTCATATATATTCATAGGCACGTTGTAAAGATCCTGCTTGTCAAGCTGCTTGTACCACTTGGAGTCCTTCCACTTATATTTGTTTATATCAAAAATAAGTGAAGAGGTGCTTGGTCTTAATTCATTGAACTTGCCATAGGGATCGGATTTCTGAATAATATCCCCTGTGCTTGTCTTTATCTCAAATTTGTATTTGTCACAGTCCTGTAGACCGGGCACGAATATTTCCCATATACCTGAGCCTGCCAGTAATCTCATGGCATGGCGTCTGCCGTCCCAAGAGTTGAAGTCGCCTATAACGCTTACTCTCTTGGCATTAGGTGCCCATACGCCGAAAAGCACGCCCTTTACGCCGTCTATCTCCGTAGGGTTGGCGCCCAGCTTTTCATAAATGTTGTAATGAGTGCCCTGATTGAACAGATATATATCCTGCTCACCTATTCCCGGTGAGAATGAATAAGGATCATAATTCATAGTTCTGTTGCCGTCATACCACTCTATATCCAGCTGATACTTGAACCATTTCTTCCTTGTCTTTATAACACACTCATAAAAGCCGTAGTCATGTATTTTCTCCATAGGGAAAGTCTTGTCCCTTTTCTTATCATCTACTACGGTTATGGACTTAGCCTGAGGTATAAAAGCCCTTACTACAACACAGTCCTTTCCGTCAATGCTTGTTTCGTGCATACCCAATACAGTATGGGGATCACCGTGATTGGCGTCGATTATGAGCTGTAGCTCCATCATATTTACAGTTGTCAGCATAAAATATACACTTCCCTTCTTCTAAAAATACCTTATTTGATTATTGTTGTATATTCTTATATTCATTATAACCTAAAATATTAAATAATGCTAGTATAAATGTAACAAATATTGTAAAATGTTTTAGTGAAGTTTTTTTACTTTGAAAGTTGTGAAAATTGGGGTATAATATTAAATGTAAAATTGGGGTTATTACTATTTATTACACCCTTCCGTCAGCTTACGCTGACACCTTCCCTCAGAGAGGGACGGCTTACGAATGTATATTTCACACTTTCTTGTTTAGTCATAAACATTAACTTTTCAACATTATTAAAGCATTTGAGGAGCGTAATCCTAAGGCGTCCCTTCAGAGAAGGGAAGCTGTCAGTCACGTCAAAAATTTTGAATTAAGATGTTTTTGAACGTGACTGACTGAAGGGTCGTTTTAAGAATTATTATGTTAAATAAAAATCCAACAAGGAGAAATACAATGAACACAGCATGGAGCTTAGACAGCATATACACCTCTGTGGATTCGGAGGAATTTAAAAGAGATATTGAAAAATACAAGACCCTATTGGACGAGCTGAATAAATGGGCAAGAGAAAATCTGTATCGATACAGCAATGAAAGTCTTGAAAAATACATTGAACTTAAAAACAGGCTCATGTCCTATGACAAGCTTGAGCTTTACCTTAACCTTGCCATAAGCACAGATACGGAAAACCAAGAGCTTAACAAGGCGCTTGATACCCTTGAGAACATAAAGGCGGATGAAGCGGTACACGAAGCGCTGTTTTCCGGGTTTATAAAAGGCATGGAAGAGTACAGTAAAACGCCCTTGTTAAATGAGCACAGTTATTTTATAAATGAACAAAAGAAAAAAGCCGAGCATATTTTGTCATCGGAAGAGGAAGATATTATTTCAAAAATGAAAATAAACGGTTCAAAGCTTTGGGAAAAGCAATGGCAGAGTCTTACCTCAAACCTTGTAACGGAGCATGAAAATATGACGCTTACACAGGTGCGCAATATGGCGTATTCTCCCGACAGAGATGAGAGAAAGGCGGCATATGAAGCCGAGCTTAAGGCATATGAAAAAATAAAGACTCCTGTTGCCTATTGTCTTAACGGCATAAAGGGCGAGGTCATAAAGCTGGCTGATATGAGAGGGTATTCATCACCTCTTGAAATGACTCTTGCAGGATCACGTATAGACATGGATATATTAAACGCCATGCTTTCCGCCATAGAAGAAGGTCTGCCAAAGCTGAGAGAATATTTTATGATAAAGTCTGAAAAATTAGGCGGCAATGGTCCTCTGCCCTTTTGGGATATTTTTGCGCCTTTGGGAGGGAGCGGAAAATATACGGTTGAAGAAGCAAAGGATATTGTAATAAAGAGCTTTTACAGCTTTAGCCAGGATATGGGAAGGTTTGCGGAGAGTGCCTTTGAAAACCGCTGGCTGGATATTATGCCCCATAAGGGAAAGATCGGCGGAGCTTACTGCGAAACGATACATTCCCTTAAGGAAAGCCGTATACTTATGAACTTTGGCGGAGCATTTGACGATGTTGTGACTATGGCACATGAGCTTGGGCATGCCTTCCATAATACAAGACTTTTTCATCTAAGCGAATTAAACAGCTTTTATCCTATGCCTATAGCGGAAACGGCATCTACCTTCTGCGAAAGCATTGTTATAAATCAAGTACTGAAAAATACCGATGCTGACAAGGTGTCTGTGCTTGAAACGGAGCTTCAAGGCATCATTCAATGTGTTGTAGATATATATTCCCGTTTTATTTTTGAGGACAGCGTTTTCAAAAACAGGAAAAACGGCTTTTTGTCTGCCGATGAGCTTTGCGGTCTTATGGAAAGGGCTCAGAAGAAAGCCTATGGCAAGGGGCTTGAAAGCCTTCACCCCTATATGTGGATATGCAAGCCTCATTATTATGATCCGGATTTTAACTATTACAATTTTCCTTATGCCTTTGGCGCTCTTCTCTCAAAGGGACTTTATGCCATGTACAATGAAATGGGTAAGGCCTTTGTACCCCTTTATGACAAGTTCTTGTCCTGTTCAAGCACTATGGATATTAAAGATGTGGCGAAAACTGCGGGTATTGACATATATGATAAGAATTTCTGGAAAATGGGCGTCAATATGATAATCGATGAGATTGACGAATTTGGAAAATTGTAATATACTTTAGTAAATAATATCTAAGATATTAAACAGGAGATGAAAAAATGCTAAACTTCAGACCAATAGAGCTTGAGGATAAGGCTCTTGTGGAGAGCTATTACGGCAAAGAGAACCATTTTCTCTGCGATTATTGTTTTACGGATTTATTTATATGGGGCAAGCATTACAACACACAGATATGTGAATACAATGGTTTTTTGTATACAAAAATGAATGAGGACAATGTGGATTATTTTTTTGCGCCTGAAGGGGACGGCGACATAAAGTCTGCAATGAATGAGCTTTTTACCTATACGGAAGAAAAAGCTTCTCCTCTTATACTCATTCTGGTATATCCCGAAATGAGGGAAAAGCTGGAAAAAGCTTATCCTGGAAAGTTTGTATTTGAAGAAAATACAGGGAATATGGACTATGTCTATCTTGCGGAAAAGCTTATAAACCTTTCCGGCAAAAAGCTTCATAAAAAGAAGAACCACTTTAATCGCTTCATGAAGGACTATGAAGGCCGCTGGAGCTATGAGGACCTTAACGATGACAATATGAAGGAATTTTTCACATATCAGCTTGACTGGTGCGATGAGGACGATGAATTTCTTGGCGAGCTTTGCGCAGCCTCCATTGCCCTTAAGAATTATAAGGCGCTTGGCATAAAGGGCGGCATACTCAGGATAGACGGTAAAATAGTGGGAGTCACCTTAGGCACACAGTCCTTTCCCGACACCTATATAATACAGATAGAAAAAGCCGACGCTTCAATAAACGGCGCCTATCAGGCAATAAACAAGCTTTTTGCGGAAAGAAACTGTCAGAATGTGAAATACATAGACAGAGAAGAGGATATGAATATAGAGGGCTTAAGACAGGCTAAGGAATCCTATTATCCCGAATTTCTGACTATGAACTATGTTGCGAGGTTGAAATAATGATACGTTTTGCCAAAAAAGAAGAAATTGAAAAAATAAAAGCCCTCTGGGACGTCTGCTTCCCTGAGGAGCCGGATTTCAGCGAATATTTCTTTGAAAATATATTTAAATATAAAAACACACTTATATATGAGGAAAAGGGAGAGATACTGTCTATGGCTCAGATGCTGCCCTGTGAAATAAAGAACATAGGCAAGGCAACATATATATACGGCGCCTGCACAGCTCCCCAACACAGAAACAAAGGCTATATGAAAAGGGTACTTGAAAAGTCCTTTGCTGTGGACATAAGGCGTGGGAATACGGCATCGGTGCTTATTCCCGCAAATAAAGAGCTTTTTGGATTTTATGAAAAGCTGGGCTATGAAACTGCCTTTTATATAGGCGAAGGCATATATACATACAACGGCGATCCCGGTATGTGCTATGAAGCGGACTATAAGGATATACCCAAGTTTATGAACCTATATACGGGAGATATGGCAAGAGGCCGCAGCTATTGGAAAATGTATATAGATATGTACAAGGCACTTGGAGGCAAGATATTTATAAGAAAAGATGCCTATGCCTTTGTCAGCGATAAGGTGGATGAGATAATGTACAGCAGCGATGAGGGCAAGAACAAGCTTCTCAACTTCATTTGCGATCACCTTAAAAAAAATACCGTAAAGGTTACTGAAAAGGGCAATATACCCTTCGGTATGATGAAAACGTATTCAGGATCCAATGATGAAAAGCTTTATATGAATATGATGCTTAATTAAATTTTTGTTCAGTTCTCCTCCCTTGCCGTCCCTTTTTAAGGGAAGGGGGACCATTTCAAGTAATGCTTGCATTACTTGAAATGGTGGAAGGGTCGTTCTAAAATGATAAATAACATTTTCCTGTGATCGGGTCACGGGAAAAAATCCATATCACCTGAAATCACCACGTATTTCCCGTACATCGTTTATTATCATAAAGGCTTTGGGATCCACGCTTTCAGCCAGCGTTTTAAGCTGAGATATTTGTCTTGCAGATACTACAACATATAGAAGCCCCTTTTCTCTGCTTGTATACAACCCTCTGCATTGTATATAGGTAGCGCCTCTTTTTATTTCTGTTATTATAAGACGGCCTATGGCTTCGCTTTTTTCGGAAATTATGAAAACCGCTTTGGCATAGTCCACACCGCCAAGTATTACATCTATCATTTTGGAAGATACATATACTGCCACAACGGCATACATGGCAGGAGATGTGCCTAAAATAAAGGCGCCCCCTGCTATTATGGCAATATCCAGCACAAGCATTATCCTGGCGACAGACAGCTGAGGATACAGCTTGTTTATAAGCTTTGCCGCAAGATCGCTGCCGCCTGTGGTAGCTCCGGCTCGGAACACAAGCCCAAGACCGATACCTGTCAGTATTCCTCCGAAAAGAGAAGCCAGTATAGTATCGGTCTGTATAACAGGTATATACCTTGTTATCTCAAGGGCAAGTGAAAGAAGAAGTGTAGAATAGAGAGTATCCTTTACAAAGCGGAACCCTGCCATTTTAAAGGCTGCCGCAAGCAAGGGTATATTTATGGCAAGGTTGGTAACAGACATGGGAATATCCCACAGACTCTGTACTATAACGGCTATGCCGGTAGCCCCTCCCGTCACAAGGGAATATGGCTCCAAAAGTGAATTAAGTCCTATTGCCATAGCCGTAACACCTATTATAATAGTTATCCATTTCATCATAGTACAATATCCTTTTTGGCAATTTTTGATAAGGTCATAAATTTAATTTAGCCAAATATTACAATTCTATAACAAATAAGGTGAAATTTAAAAATTTTTCTTGACTACAAGCCATATTTAATATATACTAGGACTAGTGCTTGATTTGACTTTAAGTAAAACGATAGTGTGAGGGAGGTGCTTTTGATATGAAAATGACATTCCAGCCAAAGAAAAGACAGAGAAGCAAGGTTCATGGCTTCAGAAAGAGAATGAGTACTGCAAACGGCAGAAAGGTAATACTTGCAAGACGTAGAAAAGGCAGAAAGGTTTTATCTGCATGATCCTGCATAATCAGAAGCCCGCTTTTTAAGTGGGCTTTAGTGTTATTTTACCGTTATTGAGAAAAGGGGAGTTGTTATGGAATTTACAGAGTCCCTTAAGAAAAATCATCAGTTCAGATTTGTGTACAACAGAGGCCGTTCAATAGCCAACAGGCTTCTTGTAATGTATTCGGTAAGAAATAATTCTGCTATAAACCGTTATGGAATATCTGTCAGCAAAAAGGTGGGCAACAGCGTTGTCCGCAGCAGGATAACAAGATTGCTCAGGGAAAGCTACAGACTTAATGAAAACAGTATACTGTCGGGTTATGACATTGTCATAATAGCCCGTGCAGCAGCAAAGGGAGCGACTTATGGAGAAATGGAAAGCGCTCTCATGCATTTACTTAGAAAACAGAAGTTACTAAGGTCAAAGGAAGATTAGTATGAAAGCTGCGGCACTATTTTTAATAGGCTTTTACAGAAAATACATTACACCGCTTACTCCCAGAAGATGTAGATTTGAGCCGACATGCTCTGCCTATGCCTATGAGGCATTTGAGAAGTACGGATTTTGTAGAGGGCTGTATCTGAGTGTAAAGAGAATTTTAAGGTGTCACCCATTCGGTAAAGGTGGGTTTGACCCCGTACCATAAAGGAGGATAATAGCTTGTTAGCTTCAAACATGTTAGTTGTTGCCCGTAATGTAATGAAGGATCCGGGAATAATCGTCGGCCCTATATCCTGGATACTGGGACAGGTAATAAATATATTTTTTTCTATCATATATAAGCTTGGCATTCATGCCAACGCTTTAGGCATATCCATTATTCTATTGACTATATTTACAAGACTTCTCATGACGCCTATTGCCTATAAGCAGCAGAAGTCTATGTTCAAGATGCAGGCTCTTGCGCCTGAGCTTAAGAAAATACAGGAAAAATACAAGAATGCAAATTCAGACCCGGAAATAGCCAGGAAAATGCAGATGGAGACCGCCAAGCTCTATCAGGAGAACGATTGCTCTCCCTTCAGCGGTTGTCTGCCCATGTTCATACAGCTGCCTATTTTCTTTGGTCTTTACCATGTAATGCAGAATCCTTTTAAATATATAGATATTATCAATCAGATATATACCGCCTTTTCAACAGAGGTGCTTACTGTGGCTGCCACCAATGAAACAGTCAGGAATCTGGTGCTTCATTTTGGCGAGCTTTGCAAGATACCCGATGGCACAAACATAATACCTGAGGTATTCAACAGGATAATAAACGTACTGGAGCCTGCCGATGTCAAGCAGCTCCTTGCTGCCGTAAATTCACCTGAGCTTAACGACATATACAGTCAGAAGATAAGCATTGAGTATTTTCTTGGGCTTAACCTTACCGAAACGGTAGGCTTTTCTCTTAGTCCCAAGCTTTTGATACCTTTGCTTTCAGGTGGTACGACATACCTGTCCTCATGGCTTATGCAAAGGAAAAATCCCACTACGGATCCTGCCATGAAGAGCCAGCAGAGAATAATGAATATAACCATGCCCCTTATGATGGCGTGGATAACCACCTCTTTACCCGGTGGTATTGGTATTTACTGGATCACCTCAAATATATTCATGGTACTCCAGCAGGTAATTCTTAACAGGCATTTTTCAAAATCAGGCGCTTTGGACGTAGTTGTGCCTAAGACAAAAAAGGGAGGAAAAAAGAGATGAAAACTATAGATTTTACCGGAAAAAGTATTAACGAGGCAGTTGACAAGGCTCACGAGGAGCTTGGTATCGCTTATGCGGATATTGACTTTGAGGTAATAGAGGAAGCCAGCAAGGGCTTTTTAGGCATAGGCGCAAAGCCGGCAAAGATAAGAGTTACGATAAAGGAAGCCGGAGATGATGTAAAGGAAGCAAAGCCCGAGCCTAAGAGGGAAGCAATGAGTGCAAAGCCCGAGCGCAGGAGAGAGGTCAAAAAGCCTGCGCCAAAGTCTGAGCCTGTTCAGGTCCAAAAAGCAGAAACAGAAGAGCCTGTACAGACTAAGGAACCTGTACAGACAGAAGAGCCTGTACCTGAAGTAAAGGACGAGTCACAAGGCGAAAGAGCCAATCTTACCGAAGAGGACAAGTCTGCAATAATCTCCTCTGCCGTTGATTTCCTTAACTGCGTATTTGCACAGATGGGAATGAAGGTAGACCTTCAGGTAACATTTGATGATAACAAGCATCTCTTTATAAATATGGAGGGCGAGGATATGGGTACTATTATAGGCAAGAGAGGTCAGACTCTTGACAGCCTTCAGTATCTTACGAACCTTGTTGTAAACAAGGGCGAATATCCTTATATGAATGTAACTCTTGACACAGAGGACTACAGAGCCAAGAGAAAAAAGACTCTTGAAACTCTTGCCTTTAACCTTGCCAAGAAGGCTAAGCACAATAGGAGAAATGTGACTCTTGAGCCTATGAACCCATATGAAAGAAGGATAATACACGCCACATTGCAAAACGATAGATATGTCACTACCTACAGCGAGGGCGTTGAACCATACAGATATGTTGTAATAGCTTTAAAGAGCAATTACGGCAAGAAAAATAATTATTAATACGAAAACCATAAGGGCATGGGCGGGAAGCCCGTGCCTAAATTTTTGTTTAGTGGAATATCGATATTGTTTGTCGCTTTATAACGACCCTTCCACCGCAAGCGGTCCCCCTTCCCTTATGAAGGGACGGTTTACCTCTCCACCGCTAAAGCGGTCCCCCTTTCAGCACTTTTGCTACGCAAAAGCGACACTACGTGTCATCAGCACTTTCGGCTTTGCCGAAAGCTGCTCTTACAGAGCATCCGATAAGTCTTTCGGTGCAATACGGATATTCTTCCGCTGCAAACCCCTGATAGGGGAGGTTGAAAGTGTTGGTTCCCCTAAGTATTCTTAAAGCCTTTATTCAACATTATTCAAACGTTTGAAAAACCATAACGTAAAGCTCCCCTTCGTAAGGTTCAGCACTTTGCCTACGGCAAAGCCGACAGCTCTCTTCCAAGCCGTCCCTCTTTGAGGGAAGGTGTCAGCGTAAGCTGACGGAAGGGTGCAATACTCAATTGTTGCTGTCGGGCGGATAACTCCTTCCGCTGCAATGGAGCTGTCAGCCCAACCAAGAATTACAAGTCATGAACGGATTTGTATGGGCTGACTGAGAGGTCGAATTTACTGCTATAAACAAAAATCCACATAAACAAAGATCCCCACCCAAGTTCAGCAGAACATTCCCTATGAAATATAAACTGACCTGCCAACAAAAAAGGAGGAGCCTTTATGCTCAAAGTGAATCTTTCTGACACAATAGCCGCCATATCCACAGCTGCGGGCAGCGGCGGCATAGGCATAGTGCGCATAAGCGGCAGCGAAGCCATAGAGCTTGCAGATAATATATTTGTTTCAAACAAAGGCAAAAGGCTTTCCCTTCAGAAGAGCCATACCATACACTATGGAAATATAGTCCAAGACGGTAAAATAATAGACGAGGTGCTTGTGTCCGTAATGAAGGCGCCCAACACCTATACCAGAGAGGATATAGTGGAGATAAACACACATGGCGGTCACAGGGCGGTCACGGCTGTGCTTAATGCGGTCATTAAGGAGGGCGCAAGGCTTGCGGAGCCGGGAGAGTTTACAAAAAGAGCCTTCTTAAACGGCAGGATAGACCTGACTCAGGCAGAAGCCGTAATAGATATTATAAATGCCAAAACCGACAAAAGCAGAGAAATGGCTGTTGCAAGGCTTGGGGGCAGACTTTCGGAAAAAATAAAAGAGCTGAGGGAGAGCATTCTCACTATGCTTGCTCATATAGAAGCGGCGATCGCCTATCCCGAGCACGATGATGAAACAATGACATATGAAATGATAGAGAAAGGAACAAGAGAAGCCATAGAAGGTGTAAAGAGCCTTATTGCTTCAGCCGATATGGGCAAGATATACCGTGATGGCATAAAGACTGTGATATTAGGCAAGCCAAATGTAGGCAAGTCCTCTCTTCTCAATGCTTTTCTGGAGGAGGACAGAGCCATAGTCACAGATATTCCCGGCACTACAAGGGATATAGTTTCAGAGCTTGTAAATATAGAGGGCATACCTCTTAACATAATAGATACGGCAGGTATAAGGGCTACCGATAACGTAATAGAAAAAATAGGCGTTGAAAGAGCACGCTCTCTTGCAGATGAAGCCGATCTTATTCTTCTTGTATTCGATGGCAGCAGAGAGCTGAGCGATGAGGACAGAGAGCTTATAGAGCTGACTAAGGACAAAAAGACAATAGCTCTTGTTAACAAGCAGGATATGGAACAAAAGCTGGATATTGACGGCACAGGCATAGAGCCTGTATATATATCGGTAAAAAACAACAAGGGCATAGACGAAATATACCGCCGTATAAAGGCAATGTTTGATTCGGGAGATATAGAAAACGACAGTATGGCCCTTATTTCGGGAGAAAGAAATAAAGCAAGTCTTTTAAAGGCGCTCCAAAGCCTTGAAAACGTAATAGAAACCGTTGAAAATACTATGCCTGAGGATTTTGTGTCAATGGATCTTACAGCTGCCTATGAAGCCTTAGGCGAAATAACCGGCGAAACATTGGAGGAAGACGTGATAGATAAGATATTTAGTGAATTTTGTCTGGGGAAATAATAAGTATCATTAAAATAATACCGATTTTCCTGTGACCAGGTCACGGGAAAAAGGAGGTGGGAGTATGGAAAAGCCGTATATGGCTGATGAAGCGGATATATGTGTCATAGGCGCAGGGCATGCAGGCTGTGAAGCTGCTCTTGCAGCTGCCAGAATGGGTCTTAAGACTATACTTTTTGCCATAAATCTGGACAGTATTGCAATGATGCCCTGCAATCCCAATGTAGGAGGCAGTTCAAAAGGCCATCTGGTAAGGGAAATAGACGCTCTTGGCGGTGAAATGGGCAGAAATATAGACAAGACATATATACAGACAAGAATGCTGAACACAGGCAAGGGTCCTGCCGTGTACTCTCTGAGAGCGCAGGCGGACAAGGCAAAGTATCATACACAGATGAAAAAGACTCTTGAAAATACAGATAATCTTCTTGTGCGGCAAGGGGAAATAGTGGATATAGTCGTTGAGAACGGCTGTGTGACAGGGGTCGTTTCGGAAAGCAATGCTCTGTATAAGTGCAGGGCAGCGATAATATGCACAGGAACTTATCTTAAAGCAAGGTGCTTATATGGAGATACCATAATAGAAAGCGGTCCCAACGGCTTAAGGCGGGCAACAGGACTGAGCAGCTGCCTTGAAAGGCTTGGCGTCAGGCTTTTCCGCTACAAGACAGGCACTCCTGCAAGAGTGGATAAGAGAACGATAGATTTTTCAAAAATGAAGGAGCAGCAGGGTGACAAGAAAATTGTACCCTTCTCCTTTGAAAACAGGCCTGAGGATATAGAAAGAGAGCAGATAAGCTGTTACCTTACCTATACCAATGAAAGGACTCACGATATTATAAGAGCCAATCTTGACCGTTCTCCTCTCTATTCGGGAGTGATAAAGGGCACAGGTCCACGCTATTGCCCGTCTATAGAGGACAAGGTGGTGCGCTTTGCAGACAAGACACAGCACCAGATATTTATAGAGCCTGAAGGTGAGGACACCAATGAAATGTATGTACAGGGCATGAGCTCATCTCTTCCTGAGGACGTGCAGACAGCTATGTACAGAACATTGCCGGGTCTTGAAAATGTGCGCTTTACAAGAACGGCATACGCTATAGAATACGACTGTATAGATGCCAATCAGCTTAAGCTGACTCTGGAGTTCAAGGATATAAAAGGTCTTTTCAGCGCAGGACAGTTCAACGGCACAAGCGGATATGAAGAGGCTGCCGCTCAGGGCATTATAGCCGGCATAAATGCCGCCGCTTACTGCAAGGGAATTGAGCAGCTTATATTGGATCGCTCACAGGCATATATAGGCGTGCTTATAGACGATATTGTCACAAAGGAAAGCCGTGAGCCATACAGAATGATGACCTCAAGGGCAGAGTACCGCCTTCTTCTCAGGCAGGACAACGCCGATCTGAGACTTACGGATATAGGCTATAGATACGGACTTATATCACAGGAAAGATATGACCGATTCCTTGCCAAGAAAAAGGCTATTGAAGATGAGATAGAAAGAATAAGTAAAATAAATTTCGGTCCTTCGGAAAAGGTCAATTCAATGCTTGTCCGCTTTGGCACCACGCCTATTTCTACAGGCGTAAATATGACAGAGCTTATAAAGCGCCCGGAAATGGATTATGACAAGCTGGCGCCTATTGATGAGGACAGACCTGCTCTTGACTATGATGTACGTGAGCAGGTGAATATACAGATAAAATACGAGGGCTATATATCCAGACAGATGAAGCAGGTAGAGCAGTTCAAAAAATTGGAGGGACGCAGGATACCTGAGGATATAGACTATGATAAGGTAAAGGGTCTGCGCCTTGAGGCAACTCAGAAATTCAAGGCGGTAAGACCTGTGAATATAGGACAAGCCGGCAGAATAAGCGGCGTTTCTCCTGCCGATGTGAATATGCTGCTTGTGTATCTCAATATGTAATTATGAAATATAAAGACATTAATTTTCTGAACAAAAACTATGAATATGTAAAGGGTGATATAACCCTTGAAAAGGGCATCGTTACCGAAATTACGGAAAAGGACTGCGCCGAAGGGGGCATACTTCCTCTCTTTACGGATATACATATACACGGCGGCTACGGTGTGGATATAATGTGTGCCGAAGCAGAGGAAATATCCTATCTCAGCAAAAGGCTGTATGAAAACAATGTAGGCGCATATATGCCCACAACTGTTGCAAAGGATAAGGACAGTATACTTGAAACGGCTAAAAATGTAAAGAAAGCAGCCCTTATAGGCAAGGGCGCAGAAATAGTGGGAATACACATAGAGGGTCCTTTTATTTCAAAAAAATACAAGGGTATTATGGAGGAAAAATATATACTCCCCTGCGATACAGGACTTTTTGATGATATCAAGGAGATAATGGGAGAGCTTAAGGTACGCTTTACAATAGCTCCCGAAGGTGAAAATGCAGAGGACTTCTGCAAATATGTGACCCAGAACGGCGGCTATGTGTCTATGGGACACAGCAATGCAGACTATGAGCAATGCAAAAGGCTTAAGGGCGCAGGCTCCTATACCCATGTTTTCAATGCTATGGCTCCCCTTCACCACAGAGAGGACAGCATACTGACCGCCGCTCTTACAGATGAGCTGTATACCGAACTCATATGCGATCTCATACATGTTTCCCCTAAGTGCGTTGAAATACTTACACGTCTTAAGGGCGATAAAATAATACTTATAACCGATGCTCTCAGCGCTATGGGGCAGGGAAATACAAGCTTTGTATTCTGCGGCAAGGAAATAAATGTAAGCAAAGGTGGCGCAATGGACAGTAAAGGCAGACTGGCAGGAAGCGTTCTGACTATGAAAAGCGCCTTTGAAAATCTGCGTAAAATATCAGATATTAAAACAGCGGTAAAAGCAGCCTGTGAAAATCCGGCAAAGCTTATGGGGCTTGAAAGATATGGCTGTATAGACAAGGGAAAGAGAGTGAAAATATGAAAATAGGCAAGCTGCCAAATTCTCTTTTGAACAAAATAATAATAGAGCCTATAAATACCAATGCGCCTGAAAGAAAAGAGGTACTTCTTAAGCCCTCTGTAGGCGAGGATTGCGCTGCTCTTGACTTTGGCGGATATAACTGTATCATGTCTACGGATCCCATTACGGGAGCCGTAAAGGATATAGGCAAGCTGGCGGTGCATATCAATATAAACGATATTGCATCTTCGGGCGGTGAGCCTGTAGGCATTATGCTTACGGCACTTCTCCCTCCAAGCATAACGGAAAAAGAAATTTCGGATATAATAACAGACCTTTACACAGAGGCAAACAAGCTGAACGTAGCCATTCTTGGCGGACATACGGAGATAACGGACGCAGTAACAAAGCCTGTCATAAGCTGTACAGCCGTAGGCAAGTGCAGACAGCTTATATCCACAGGCGGTTCTCATATCGGTGACTATGTTATTATGACAAAGACCGCAGGTCTTGAGGGTACCGCCATATTTGCAAAGGATAAATACTCTCTCCTCAAAGACAGCGTAGATGAGGAAACTATCAGAAATGCGGAGAAATTTTCAGAAAGCCTTTCTGTACTCAGGGAAGGACTTATAGGCGCAGAATACGGCGCTCACGCTATGCATGACGTAACAGAAGGCGGTATACTGGGGGCTTGCTGGGAGCTGGCTGAAGGCTCGGGACTTGGCATAGAGGTCTATGAGGACAAAATACCCATTGCCAAAGAAACAAGGGAAATATGCAATGTACTTGGCGCCGATCCCCTTCGCCTTATTTCAAGCGGAGCTATGCTTATAGTGTGCCAAAGCACAGATATACTGAGGGCTCTTGAAAAGGAAAATATAAAAGCCTCTGTTATAGGCAGAATAACGCCTAAGGACAGATATATAATAAGAAATAACGAAAAAATACCGTTGACCGAGCCGGACAGCGATGAGCTGTATAGGGTGTGAGTTTTTGTTTAGGTTAATATCAATATTATTTATCATTTCAGAACGACCCTTCCACCGTTTCAAACAACTGTTTGAAAAGTTCAGCACTTTTGCTTCGCAAAAGCAAGCCTATGGCTTATTAGCACTTTCGGCAAGCCGAAAGCCGCTCTTACAGAGCGTCCGATAAATCTTTCGGTGCAATGCGGATAATTCTTCCGCTGCAATGTCCCCCTCCCCCTGGCTGCTTGGGCGAGCAGTAAAGCGTAAGCTTTACGACCAGCCTCCGACGCCCTATGGGCTAGGGGGAGGCTATAGGTAGGGAGGTAGTGGTGACAGCTTAAGTATTTTTTTAAAGTAAAAACAATTCGGAAAATATAAACCTAAGGCGTCCCTTCAGAGAAGGGAAGCTGTCAGCGCAGTTAAAAGTTTTGAAATAATAAGACTTTGAACTGCGCTGACTGAAGGGTCGATATTGCCTCTAACCAACTCCCCACCCAAATAATAAACAGTTGAAGTAATGCGATATTTGTTGTATAATGATAAAGATGATCAGAAAAACACTTCCCAAAAGGAGGGTAAAATAAATGTGCGGATTTTGCGGATTTACAGGGAATATTGAAAACAGAGAAGAAGTCATTAACAAAATGATGGACAGGATCGTACACAGAGGTCCAGACAGCGGCGGTATGCACAGCGAGGACAGGTTCACCTTTGGATTCAGGCGTCTGAGCATAATAGGTCTTGAGGACGGTTCTCAGCCTATATACAACGAGGACAAGTCTGTTGTTATAGTGTTCAACGGCGAGATATACAATTATAAGGAATTGAAGGAGGGCCTTATTGAGAGAGGACATGTTTTCTCCACTCATGCAGACACAGAGGTAATAGTGCATCTCTATGAAGAAAAGGGTACGGACCTTTTAAATGATTTGAGAGGTATGTTTGCCTTCACTATATATGACAAGAAAAGGGATATGCTTTTCGGCGCAAGGGATTTCTTCGGCATAAAGCCCTATTACTACAGCCAGATAGACGGTGAGCTTCTTTTTGGTTCCGAGATAAAGAGCTTCCTGCCATATCCCAAATTTCACAAGGAGGTAAATCCTCTTGCTCTTGAGAACTATCTGACATTTCAGTACTCAGTCCTTGACGAAACATTTTTCAAGGGCGTGTACAAGCTCAAGCCGGGACACTTTATTACATTCAAGGACGGAGAGCTTCATATAGAGAGGTATTTCCAGCCTAAATTCGAGCCTGAGAAGGACATTGTGGCTGACAGTAAAAACGGCGTAAAGCTTCAGGATGCTATACAGAAGGTAGAAGATGTGCTTCTGGAGTCTGTGGGAATGCATACGGTAGTCAGCGATGTTGAGGTAGGCTCTTTTCTTTCAAGCGGTGTAGACTCCAGCTTTGTAGCGGCTACATTTAGAAAGGATATGGACAAGACCCATGCCAAGACCTTTACGGTAGGCTTTGACTATGAGAAATACAATGAGATAGGCTATGCTCAGGCTCTTTCCGAGCATGTAGGCATAGAAAGCAATTCCAAGATAATATCAACAGAGGAATACTGGGCAAGCCTGCCTAAGGTACAGTATCATATGGACGAGCCTTTGGCAGATCCATCGGCAGTCGCTCTTTATTTTGTAAGCAAGTTGGCAAGGGAAAAGGTAAAGGTAGCCCTTTCAGGCGAAGGCGCAGACGAATTTTTTGGCGGATATAACATATATGAGGAGCCTATGGCTCTTGCGCCTATGCATATATTCCCTAAGTCTGTAAGAAGGTTCATAGCTAAGGCTGTGTCACACATACCCTTTAATTTCAAGGGCAAAAACTATTTCAGAAGAGCTGCTCTTGACGTAGAGGAAAGGTTTTACGGCAATGGCAATCAGATGTTTTCTAAAGAGGAAAGAGAGGCTATTCTCAAAGCTCCCAGCGGTAAGTACGACCATACCGAGATAACAAAGCCCTATTACGACTTTTGTCAGGGACTTGACGATGTTACAAAAATGCAGTTTATAGATCTTAACCTGTGGATGGTGGGAGATATTCTGCTTAAGGCGGATAAAATGAGTATGGCAAATTCATTGGAGGTAAGAGTGCCCTTCCTTGACAAGGAGGTATTCAATGTAGCGAGAAAGCTTCCCTCAGACTATAGGGTAAACAGACGTGCTACAAAGTACGCTTTCAGAATGGCAAGCAAGAAATACCTGCCGGACAATGTTGCCACTAAGAAAAAGCTGGGCTTCCCTGTTCCTACAAGAGTATGGCTCAGAGAGGACAAGTATTACAATATAATAAAAGAGGCTTTCACAAGCCCTACGGCTGAAAAATATTTCAACACGGATAAGATAATGGCATACCTTGACGGACACAAGGCAGGCAGGGGAGATTACAGCCGTAAAATTTGGACAGTATATATGTTCCTTGTATGGCATAAGGAATTTTTTGAAAAGGAGGCAGCATAATGGACTGTATTTTCTGTAAAATAGCAAATGGCGAAATACCTTCAACAACGGTTTACGAGGATAGTGATTTCAGAGTGATCACAGATATTAATCCCGCTAATCTTGGTCATTGTCTTGTACTTCCCAAGACCCATGCGGCAAATATATACGAGCTTAGCGAAGAGCTTACGGCAAAGGCGTTTATGCTTGCCAAAAAAATAGCCGCATCGGTACAAAAGACAACAAACTGTGACGGAGTCAATATACTTCAGAACAACGGCGAAGCGGCAGGACAGACTGTTTTCCACTTCCATATCCATGTTATACCACGTCTTAAGAGTGACGATGTGCAGCTTGGCTTCGGTTCATTTAAGACAGACAGCGAAAGCATCGCCGCAATGGGCGAAAAAATAAAAAACAATTTATAAGAAAGGGTGTACAGAATGAAAAAGCCACTTGCAGCAGTACTTGCAGCGGCAATAGCATTTTCCGCTATGCCTACAATATCTGCCTTTGCTGTTGATACTACAATAACAAGCAACCCTGTAGAGCTGGGCGAGGAAAGCACTACAGAAGCAGAAAGCACTACGGAAGCCACAACTCAGACTGTGACGGAAGCGGAAACTCATGTCACTACTCAGGCTGTGACGGAAACTCACACTCAGGCAGAAACTCATACTCATGCCACCACTAATGCGCAGCCTACAACGGAAAAGCCTGTTGAGACCACAACAAATGCCGATCCTATAAGAGAAGGTCATCCTCACGAGGTAAATATACATATCGATGCGTCAACAGACGGTAAGTACAGCGTAAACGATAAGGATTATATATATGCCTCAGACTATATCGATGTAGACCCAAGAGATCTTGACTGGAGTTCAGATAATGAAAGGGTCGCAACTGTAGACAGCAGAGGACGCATAAGCACTTTAAGAGCAGGTAGTGCTATTGTAACAGGCGACGGCACAGTTAAGTACAAATTCCATATAACCGTAAGAGAAATAGTTACAGAGGACAAGGATATAACGCTCTATGAAGATGAAAAGATAGATCTGAGCAAATATGTAAAGGAAGGCAATATTGACGACTACGACTGGAGTTCAGACGACCACAGCATCGTTACGGTAGATGACGGCGGCACAGCCCGTTCAAAGGACAAGGACGGTCATGCCATAATTACCGCAGACAATGAAAAGGAAAGCGCAATATATAAATTTTATATAAGAGTCAGAAGCTCCGATGGCAATCATCCTGTTGATCACAATTTCATAGATGAGAATATGCCTTTATACATGAGTGACGGAGATACGGCAGATGTTTCCGCTTTCCTTGATAAGGAGGCTGACAGCTACAAGTGGTATTCAGAGGATACCTCTATAGCAAGAGTAGATTCCGAAATGGGCGTTATAAATGTCAGAAAAGAAGGCACTACCACGATCCATGCTCATGGTACGGTATATGACTACAGCTTTAAGGTAATGGTAGACGATGACTATTCCATAGACAGCAAAGAAATGAAGATAGGCGAAGTATTTGACTATGGCAAGTATATCGACAGCAAAATAAACGATGCGGAAGCCTATTCCTTCAAGGGACATATACTTGACATATACGGCGAAAAGGTAGAAGCAAGAACAAAGGGCGCAGGATATGTCGTATTCAAGAGCCCTCATGGGGAAATGCATCAGCTTCTTGTAAATGTAAAGGAGGACAATACAAGACATTCTGCCGAAACTACTACAGAAGCGACTACGGAAGCAACTACAGCAGACATTTACTTTACAGACATAGCTCACAGACCATGGGCTAAGAGCGCTATTGAGAACATGGCGGCTTCAGGCTTTATTTCAGGCAGGGGCAATGGTATATTTGCACCTGACGATGGCTGTACAAGAGCCGATTTTACAATAGTTCTTGTAAGAATGCTGGGTCTTGACAATATGGCGCCAAGCGGAAATTATGCCGATGTTCCCGCAGACGCATACTATTACAACTATGTATCAATTGCAAAAAATAACGGCCTTGTGGCAGGTGTTGACGGAGACAGCTTCCGTCCTACTCAGAACATTACAAGAGAAGAGATAATGGCTATGGTATACAACGGCCTTACTCTTAAGGGCGTACCTATGAATATAAAGCAGTCCGTACTCAGCGGATATTCCGACGGCGCTCTTGTAAGTCCTCAGTATTGGGACGCAGTTTCCGCTCTTCTCAATATGGGCGCAGTACAGGGCACATCAGCTACGACTATCGATCCTAAGAGCAATGTTACAAGAGCGCAAATGGCTGTGCTTCTCAATAACGTATATACAACTGTACTGAAGTAATACAGAAAGGTCGGTAATGTCTGTGACATAAACCTGTAACTTGACAACCCCTGTGTATTGCTATATGATATATAAAGAAAATTATTATTGATTGGGAATTTATGGAGGCAAAAATTTTGTTAAGCGACATAGTTGTTATACTGTTTCTCATATTGCTTAAGGGCATTGTTACCTGCTGCTCCACATCTGTATCGGTGCTGGAGATAAAGAGAGCGAAGTATATTTCCGACAAGGACAATCCCGACTGCGCAAAGCTTGAACAGATATTGGAGGATTCGCAGAAATACACTAACTCCACAGGTGTGGTAAACGCCTTTCTGGGCATAGTCATAGGCTTTATGCTGGGCTTTCGCTTTATAGACAAGCTCGTGCCTGTGGTAGCCGGCTTTCTGGAAACCGGGAAGGTAATGTCAGAGGCGGTGACCTCTGTACTTATTATAATAGTGGTAACATATTTCTTTGCCATGTTCAGCATAATAGTTCCCAAGAATATAGCCCACAAGATACCCGACAGGGTAGTGCTCAAGCTGGGCTGGCTTATGAAGCTTCTCATAGTTATACTTACGCCTTTCATGGGTATAATCAATGTTTCATGCAGACTGTTCAATATATTTGCAGATGACGAATACGATATAGAAAGCGATGTAAGTGAAAATGAAATACTTATGATGGTAGATGCAGGCGGAGAAAGCGGAAGCATAGACGAGCACGAAATGGAAATGATAAACAACATTTTCGACTTTGACGACAGGAACGCAGAGGAAATAGCCACACACAGAAAGGAAATAGTGGCTCTTCCCATAGATGCCGATGTAGATGAAATAATAAAAATCATAACCACAGAGAAGTTTTCAAGGATACCTGTGTATGAAGAGGACATAGACAACATAGTCGGGATACTTCATATAAGGGACTTTATAAACGCCATACTTACTCAGGGCAGAGATGGCTTTGAGCTTAGGAATATCATTATGGAGCCATTCTTTGTTCCGTCTACCAAAAAGGCAGACAGTCTTTTTGAGGAAATGCAGAAAAAGAAGGTGCATATGGCAGTCGTAGCAGACGAATACGGCGGAACAGCCGGTATCATAACTATGGAGGACCTTATCGAAGAGGTCATGGGAGAGATACAGGACGAATACGATGAAGAGGAACAGCCCGATATAACAGAGGTCACCGAAAACGTAACCGTCATAGAAGGCTCCGCAAGTCTTGACGACGTAGCCGAAAAGCTGGAAATAGAAATGCCTTTGGACGAATATGACACAATAGCAGGCTTCATAGTGGGACTTATAGATAAGATACCCGATGAAAGCGATGTGGACAAGACAGTTGACTACAAGGGCTATGTGTTCAGAATAGACAAGGTGGAGGATAAGAGAATAGCTCTTATCACCGTTATAAAAAAGGAGACGGAGGAAAACTCCGACTCCGAAGAAAGCAAATAACAAATATAAATACTGAGTTGGTCGGACAGTCGCGCACATAAGTGTGAGGAAAGTCCGGGCTCCGCAGAGCAGGGTGCCGGATAACGTCCGGTGGAGGCGACTCTAAGGAAAGTGCAACAGAAATAAACCGCCTGATTTTTTCGGGTAAGGATGGAAAGGTAGTGTAAGAGACTACCGCGCCTTTGGTAACAAAGACGGCTCTGTAAACCCCACCCGGAGCAAGTTCGGATTAAGGCATAGGGGCTGCTCGTCCTGCCTTAAGGTTGGAACGCACGAGGCCTTTGGCGACAATGGCACCAGATAGATGACTGTCCAAGACAGAACCCGGCTTATAGACCGGCTCAATACTTAAAATTTAAAAGCTGCTGCATTAAGTTTGTTTATAGACTTAAAGCAGCAGCTTTGTTTTTGATTTATGTATAGGTTTTTGTTTAGCGGAATATCGACCCTTCAATCAGCCCATGCAAATCCGTTCATAACTTGTAATTCTTGGTTGGGTTGACAGCTCCATTGCAGCGGAAGAATTATCCGCATTGCACCGAAAGATTTATCGGACGCTCTGTAAGAGCGGCTTTCG
>CANQBT010000007.1 GCA_947589405.1 uncultured Clostridia bacterium
CGGTCACGTTGACTTTACAGTTGAAGTTGAGCGTTCTTTAAGAGTACTTGACGGCTCTGTAGCTGTTTTCTGTGCAAAGGGTGGTGTAGAACCTCAGTCTGAGACGGTATGGCGTCAGGCTGATAAATATAATGTACCCAGAATGGCATTTGTAAATAAAATGGATATTATGGGTGCGGATTTCTACAATGTTGTAGATATGATAAAAACAAGATTAAATGCCAATCCTATTCCCGTTCAGCTTCCTATAGGAGCAGAGGACGATTTTAAGGGCATAATAGACCTTATGGAAATGAAGGCATATTACTATAACGACAAGCAGGGTACAGAAATATCAATAGAAGATATTCCTGCTGATATGGCTGACAAGGCTCAGGAATACAGAGAAGCTATGGTAGAGAGCATTGCCGCTACCGACGAAGCGCTTATGGACAAGTACTTTGAAGAAGGCGATCTTGAAATAGCCGAAATGAAAAAGGCTCTCAGAAAGGCTTGTATAGCCTGTGAAGCCGTTCCTGTATTCTGCGGTTCAGCTTACAGAAACAAGGGTGTTCAGAAGATGCTTGACGGCGTAATAGAATACATGCCGGCACCTACTGACATTCCTTCTATAAAGGGTCATATTCCGGGCGATGAAGAGCACATTATCGAAAAGCACTCTTCAGACGAAGAGCCTTTTGCAGCTCTTGCCTTTAAGATAATGAACGACCCCTTTGTTGGAAAGCTTGCTTTCTTCAGAGTTTATTCAGGTGTGCTTGAATCAGGCTCTTATGTATATAATTCAGTAAAGGGCAAGAAGGAAAGAATAGGACGTATTCTTCAGATGCATGCCAATGACCGTAAGGAAATTGACAAGGTATACGCAGGCGATATAGCCGCAGCCGTAGGTCTTAAGCTTACGACTACAGGCGATACTCTCTGTGATGAAAACCATGAAGTAATACTTGAGTCCATGAATTTCCCCGATCCTGTTATATCAGTTGCCATTGAGCCAAAGACAAAGGCAGGCAGAGATAAGATGGGTATTGCTCTTGCAAAGCTTGCTGAAGAAGATCCTACATTTAAGACCTATACAAATCAGGAAACAGGAGATACTATTATTGCAGGTATGGGCGAGCTTCATCTTGAGATCATTGTAGACCGTCTCCTTCGGGAGTTCAAGGTAGAAGCCAATGTCGGCGCACCTCAGGTTGCTTACAGAGAAGCCTTTGGTCACGATGTTGATCAGGAGCACAAGTATTCCAGACAGTCAGGCGGACGTGGTCAGTACGGTCATTGTAAGGTAAGATTTGAAGTGATTGATGCAGATGCAGATAAGGAATACGAATTTGTAAACGAGGTTGTCGGCGGCGCTATTCCTAAGGAATATATCCCTGCTGTAGATGCAGGTATTCAGGAAGCAATGCAGTCAGGCGTAATAGGCGGTTATCCTGTAGTAGGCTTAAGAGCAGTATGCTACGACGGTTCATATCACGAAGTCGACTCTTCGGAAATGGCATTTAAGATCGCAGGCTCTATGGCATTCAAGGAAGCCATGAAGAAGTCCGATCCAAAGCTTCTTGAACCTATAATGAAGGTAGAGATCACTATTCCCGAAGAATATCTTGGCGATGTTATGGGTGATGTAAGCTCAAGAAGAGGCAGAATAGAGGGTATGGACGACCAGAACGGTGCCAAGATAGTACATGCATATGTACCTCTTGCAGAAATGTTCGGTTATTCAACAGCTCTTCGTTCAGCTACTCAGGGTAGAGGTACCTACAACATGGAGGTACACCACTACGAAGCCGTTCCTAAGTCAATACAGGAAAAGGTCGCAGAAGGCAGAGCTTCCGAAAGATAAAAATTGTTAAATTGTGTGTATTGTGAAAAATAATACTTGCAAATTTTCATAAAATTTACTATAATAAGATATAGTGTTAAAATCAGTATGGTTTATTGATTAAACTAAAAGCAAATCTATTTATTTTAAGGAGGAAACTTTAAAATGGCTAAGGCAAAATTTGAAAGAACCAAACCTCATGTTAATATCGGTACTATCGGTCATGTTGACCATGGTAAGACTACATTAACAGCTGCTATTACTAAGACATTACACGACAGATACCAGTTAGGTGAAGAAGTTGCTTTCGATAATATCGATAAGGCACCTGAGGAAAGAGAAAGAGGTATCACTATTTCTACAGCTCACGTTGAGTATGAGACTCCTAATCGTCACTATGCTCACGTTGACTGCCCAGGTCATGCCGACTACGTTAAGAACATGATCACAGGTGCTGCTCAGATGGACGGTGCTATCCTTGTTGTTGCTGCAACAGACGGTCCTATGGCTCAGACAAGAGAGCATATCCTTCTTTCAAGACAGGTTGGCGTTCCTTACATCGTTGTATTCATGAACAAGTGTGATATGGTTGACGATGAGGAATTATTAGACTTAGTAGAAATGGAAATTACTGAGCTTCTTGAAGAGTACGGCTTTGAAGGCTGTCCTATCGTAAGAGGTTCTGCTTATCAGGCACTTCAGGATACTTCCGGCAAGTGGGGAGACGGTATCGTTGAGCTTCTTGAGGTAGTTGACGATTATATTCCTAATCCTGAAAGAGATACAGACAAGCCTTTCCTTATGCCTGTTGAGGACGTATTCTCTATCACAGGTAGAGGTACAGTTGCAACCGGTAGAGTTGAAAGAGGTGTCCTTCACGTATCTGAGGAAGTTGAAATAGTTGGTCTTGTTGACAAGGCAAGAAAAGTCGTTGTAACAGGTATCGAAATGTTCAGAAAGCTTCTTGACGAGGCTCAGCCGGGTGATAACATCGGCGCACTTTTAAGAGGTGTAGCAAGAGATGAGATCGAAAGAGGTCAGGTTCTTGCAGCTCCCGGTACTATCACTCCTCATACTAAGTTTACTGCTCAGGTTTACGTTCTTAAGCAGGACGAAGGTGGACGTCATAAGCCATTCTTCAACAACTATCGTCCACAGTTCTATTTCAGAACAACAGACGTTACAGGTGTTATCACTCTTCCTGAGGGAACAGAGATGTGTATGCCCGGCGACAACGTAGAAATGACTATCGAGCTTATCAGCCCTATCGCTATGGAAGTTGGTCTTAGATTCGCTATCCGTGAGGGCGGCAGAACAGTTGGTTCAGGCGCTGTTGTTAAGATCATTGAGTAATTAAGACTCTTTATCAATACTTGGTATAAAACCACCTGTCATTTAAAATGACAGGTGGTTTTTTTTAGGCTGTTCGCTATTTCAATTTGTATTTGTCTGCAATGGAGCTGTGATAAAAATATGGCTTAATGGGACAGCTTTGTTTGGTTTATAAATTTTTGTTTAGATGAGTAAGTTCGACCCTTCAGTCAGTCACGTTCAAAAACATCTTAGAACAAAATTTTTGACGTGACTGACAGCTTCCCTTCTTTGAAGGGACGCCTTAGACATACGCACTACTAATTTCCTTATAATGTTGAAAAGCTGATATTTCTAACTAAATTAGAAAATGAGAAGAGCGAAACCCTGAGCTTCCCCTTCGTAAGGGGAAGTGGCAGCCCAACCATTTCGTTGAGTTGAGATTACGCCTGCGTTGGGCTGCCGATAGGGTCGATTCTACTAATCTAAACAAAAACTTAACGCAACAACCCCATTTTATAAAGATATATAATTATAAAAAGCCTATTTCAGCATTATAATATCCTTCTTATCGATATAAATTTTATTGGGGATATTGTTGAGATGTACCTTTGATGAGAGCTTAAAGCACATTTTTCTGACTGCCCTTTCAGACGGTTTAAAAAATATTGTACTGTCAAAGGGACCTTTTTTTATTTCCGGCTCAATTACGTCAAAGCAAATCGAATTTCCGTTATCCTCAAGCATAAGGCTTACGGCTCTTACGGCGATATGGTCTATGTTTTTGTTGTCCGAATCAAATTCTATATCCCAATCCGACACATACACCTTATTATCTCTGTATTGAGCTTTGGCAATATTCTCGCAGCCTGTAAGAACGGCAGATATTCTGTTCGGAGGAGTTGAAAATATATCCTCAGTTTTTCCAAAGGCGCATACATTGCCCTTATCTATCACAATAAGCTCATCACTTAAAGCATAAATTTCATCAAAGCTGTGGGAAACCGTTATAACAGTACCCTTGAAGTCCTTAAGGGTATTTATAAGACTTGCCTGCATTTCATTTCTCATGTAGCGATCCAGAGAAGAAAAGGGCTCGTCAAGAAGAATGACCTCAGGCTCGGAGGCTATTATCCTTGCAAGAGCTGTTCTCTGTCTTTGTCCCTGAGAAAGCTGTAAAGGAGATCTGTCAGCCAGTTCCGAAAGTCCGAAGTCCGCCATTATCTTAATTGCCTTTTCATCTGCATTTTCCTTTATACCCGCTCTTATATTTTTTTCAACACTCATGTTGTTAAAAAGAGCAAGGCTCTGAAACATATATCCTGTTTTTCTTTTTTGAGCAGTTATATTGATATTGCTTCTGCTGTCAAAAAGTACTCTACCGTCAATATTGACGTATCCTTCATCGGGAGCTTCTATGCCGGCTATTGACATGAGCGTAAGGCTTTTTCCGCTGCCTGACGCACCTAATATGCCTATACGTCTGCTCTCTCCTCTGTATTCAATATTCAGTTTGAATTTTCCAAGATCCTTTTTTATACGTATATCAACAGACATGACTATCTCCTAATAAATTTTGAAAGCAATATATTCATTGTCATTATTATGACAAAGGCACTCAATATCACCACAACGACCCAGAAGCCTGCGGCAGAATAATCGCCGTCCTGTACCACCATAGCTATTTTCTGTGATATGGTCGCAGTTTTGCCCGAGATATTTCCTGCCAGCATGGACGTAGCGCCGTATTCACCCATTGCCCTTGCAAATGTAAGCACGCTTCCCGAAATAAGTCCGTGAGCGGCAGCAGGCATAACGACTCTTATAAGTATCTTGCTTTCACTCATTCCCAACGTCCTTGCAGCATATATCAGTTCCTTGTCCACCTGTTCAAAAGCCGCTCTTGCGTTTCTGTACATAAGGGGAAAGGATATAACAAATGCCGCCACAATGCAGCCAAGCAACGATTGTATGACCTTTATACCAAAGTTATCCAGCAAAAAAGAACCTACAGGCCGCCTTGTGCTGAATACAAGCAGCAAAATAAAGCCTGCTGCCGTAGGCGGTATCACCATAGGCAAAGTAAGCAAGCTGTCGATAAAGCACTTTATTTTACCGTTCGTTCCGTAAATTTTCCACGCTGTCCATACGCCTATAAAAAAGGAAAGCACCGTTACTGCGATACCTGTTTTGAGCGATATTATAAGAGGACTCCAGTCCATAGTGATCTCTCCTGTTCTTTTGTTGGGAATGGTGAAAGAGTTAAATCGACCTCTCAGTCAGCCCATGCAAATCTGTTCATTACTTGCAATTATTGGTTGGGCTGACAGCTCCCCTTACGAAGGGGAGCTTAGATAGTCATTTCCCATACTTCCTTAGTTAGAATAGTAGGGGCGTGCATCGCACATCCGAAATGTCTTTGAGAAACCTAATCCTAAGGCATCTCTTCAAGGAAGATTCAGCACTTTTGCTTTGCAAAAGTCGACATTTCTACACGTGAACCGTCCCTCTTTGAGGTTCAGCACTTTGCCTACGGCAAAGCCAGCCTACGGCTGTCAGATATTTCTTCTGTGCAATGAAGGTGTCAGCGTAAGCTGACGGAAGGGTCAATAAAATACCATTTAGGCTGACTGAGAGGTCGAACCCCCTCCTACTCAAAATAATATTCAGCATAAACCTCTTTTGCCCTATCGGAGCAGAGGAAGTCGTAAAAATCCTTTGCGTTTTTGTCAGCATCGCCTATCAGCGCTATGGGATATACAATATCCCCCGTAACGGAAGTGTCGATCATCTCAAGTATATCCAGCTTATCCTCATAGCCATATGTATCGGAATAGTATACGGTACCTACTTCACAGGCACCCTCTGCCACAGCTATAAGCACCTTGCTGACATTGTCGCACTCATTTATTTCAACACCGCCAAGAGCTTCCGATACCTGCGCGGAGGATATAGCGCTTACATCATCACTTTCAGGCAGCATTCCCAATGCTATAAGGGCATTTCTGGTATATGCGCCTGCGGGCACAGTACCTCCCGCAAGGGCAATACTCTTTGCCTTGCCTATATCCTTAAGTCCTGTGACCTCTGTATTGCTGTCCTTACGGCTTACTACAACCAGCTTATTTTTAAGCAGATCCTTTAAGCTGTTATCGGCAATATCAAGGCCTTCCATTTTATCCTGAGCCGCTGAAAAGAAAATATCGCAGTCATAGCCCTCCTTTATCTGTGACGCCAGTTTGCCTGAGCTGTCGGCATTTATGACTATATTGACATCACTATTTTCTTCCATATACTCCTGAGCAAGCTCCGTAACGGCATTATTAAGGCTTGCCGCTATAAATACATTTATATCCTTGCTTTCCTTTTCGGAACAGCCAAAGCATAAAATTAATGACAGTATTATAAACAATATTTTATTTCTTTTCATTTCCGCATTCTCCTTCTGTACCTCTCAATATTCCTATACCGTGCTTTAATTCCGGGAGTATATATTCAAGACATTCCTTTACTGCCTTAGGGCTTCCCGGAAGATTTACTATAAGGGTCTTACCTCTTATGCCCGATTCTCCACGACTAAGTATTGCTCTTTTTGTAATGGTCATGGAATAGGCTCTCATTGCTTCCGAGATCCCTCTTGCCATTCTGTTGCATACTGTAATTGTGGCTTCAGGCGTTATATCCCTTTGAGAAAATCCTGTGCCCCCTGTAGTCAATATAAGACAAAGCTGCCTTTGATCGCTCAGGCGTATAAGCTCATTTTCAAGCATAGCTCTGTCATCGGGCAAAAGAAGTCTTTCCACGACATCATAGCCTTCATTTGCAAGCATATCCGCTATAATAGGTCCGCTCTTATCCTCTCTTTCACCTCTGTAGCTCTTGTCGCTAAGTGTTATTACTCCGACTGTAAGAATACTGTGCTTGTTTGTCAATATATCATCACCTACCTTAATATGACCGCCTTTTATTACCCTTGCGAAAACGCCTTCTCTCGGCATTATGCAATCGCCCATTCGTTTGTATATTTCGCAATGGCTGTGACAATCCTTGCCTATCTGTGTTATTTCCAGAACGACATCGCCTGCTATAAGTCTTGTGCCTACGTCAAGACTGCTTAGGTCTATGCCCTCTGTCACTATATTTTCACCAAAAGCGCCATACTCAACATCGGCAAACTCCCTTACCTTTTCATAGGAAATAAGGCTTATCTGCCTGTGCCATTTCCCGCCGTGAGCATCTCCTGTTATGCCCCAGTCCTCAGTAATATCGGCTTCTTTTATGGGATATTTGGGTGTACCTCTTTTTTCACTTATACAAATTGCCTTTATTTTACTATCCGCCGATCTCATTCATATCCTTCTTTTCCGTTATATTGTCCCTGTTCTCAAAGCAATGCTCATTTGGCTTATTTTTTATTACCCTTTCAAAAGCCGCTTTAATATCTCCTTCGTTTTTTATATCTACGCCATCGGCATAGCAAAGACAGCCCTTTAAAAAACCGTCGACTGTCAACCTTATCCTGTTGCATTCACTACAGAACTTAGCGCTTACGGGACTTATAAGTCCTATTCTGCCCTTAAATCCGTCAACAGCGTAATATACAGCAGGTCCGTTTCCTCTTTCTGCAAGTCTGCGCCCGTTTGGGAGCCTATTCTTCAGTATCGGTCCAAAATTCCTTCCGCCGCCAATAGGCATCATTTCTATAAAGCGTACATCTATGTGTCTGTCCCTTGCAAGCTCTATGGTGTCCATGTCATCGTTTATGCCCTTCATAAGCACAGTATTTATTTTTATTGGAATACCATAGCTGTATAGCTTGTCTATACCCCTCAACACAATATCAAGACTGTCGCAGCCTGTGATATATTTATATTTTTCTCTGTCCAATGAATCAAGGCTTATGTTTACGCTGTCTGTACCTGCCCTATATATCTCCTCTGCATATTTTTCAAGCAACAGACCGTTTGTGGTAAGAGTAACGCTGTCAATACCTTTGATCGCCTTTATTCTGCTTATCAGCCTGACCGTACCCTCTCTTGAAAGAGGTTCTCCGCCTGTTATCTTTATTTTATTAATACCCAGCTCTGCTCCGACAGTACATATTTCTGTTATTTCATCAAAGCTGAGAATATTGTTGTCATATTTGGAATTGTCACTTATGCAGTATCTGCATCGCATACTGCATTTGTTTGTTACGGACACTCTCATGTAGTCTATAACTCTGCCCCGGCTGTCCTTCACATTATACCTCCCATACTCCGCTTTTACCTCCGCTTTTGTAAAGCAGATGTATATCCTCTATTCTCATTGCCTTATCCACAGCCTTGCACATATCGTATATAGTCAAAAGCGCCGTTGATACGCCTGTGAGGGCCTCCATTTCCACTCCTGTTTTACCTGTAGTCTTAACTGTGCATATGGCGGTAATGCAATTTTTATCCGCTTCAATATCTATCTGTACATTTGTTATATTCAGAATATGGCACAAGGGTATAAGCTCTGAGGTCTTTTTGGCGCCCATTATTCCTGCTATACGTGCAGTACCAAGCACGTCTCCCTTTTTTATTTTATCCTCTGTGACAAGTGAAAAGCATTCATCGTTCATATATATTTTCCCCGAAGCTCTGGCTTCTCTTACGGTGTCCGCCTTATTGCTCACATCTGTCATTATGGCATCGCCCTTTTCATTTATGTGGCTTAACTCTGCCATACTACTCACCCTTTCCGAATCCGCAGTTTGGAAATGTACATACGTTACAGGAAAGACAAAGTCCTCCCTCACCCATTGTGTCTAAGTCTTTTTTGCATAGTCTTTCTCCTGTCAATATACGTGGAAGCACTATGTCAAATATAGTCCTTTTGGCATACATTACACAGCCCGGAAGCCCCATAACAGGCACGCCCTTCTTATATGCCAGCATAAACATTGCTCCGGGAAGCACAGGAGCGCCGTATGTCACGATCTCTGCGCCTGTGTTCTTTATGGCAAGGGGCGTTCTGTCGTCAGGGTCAACGCTCATTCCTCCCGTGCATATGACCATATCAACACCCTTGTCTATAAAGGAATTTATTGTATCCGTAATTAATTTATTGTCATCACCGCTGTATATATGCTCTGTAATTTTAACGCCGTATTCCCCCAGCTTTTCCTCTATAACGGGAGTAAAGGTGTCCTTTATAAGTCCCTTGAGCACCTCGCTGCCTGTGGCTATAACTCCTGCCGTTCTGAGCCTGTAGGGTTCTATTTCAAATATAGAGGCTCCCACTCTTTTTGCTCTTTCCATTTTTTCCTTTTCTATTACAAGGGGTATTATCCTTGTGCCTGCTATCTTATCGCCCTTTTTCACAGGAAAATCGCCATGTCGTGAAGCGATCATCATTTCGCCAAGTGAATTTATTGTTTTAAGCTTATCCCTGTCTATCCTCAACACTCCGTCAATATCCGCAATAAGCTCTATTTTCCCCTCGCTTATGTCGGTACCATGCATATTTTCGCCTTTGCATAAATTATAAAGTATTTCTGCCGCATCATTTTCATGAAGCATATTTTCATTGCTTTCCCATATATATATATTCTCCTTGCCTACGCTTAAAAGTATGGGAATATCCTCTTCTCTTATAACATGGCCCTTTCTGAACACAGGGCCCTTTTTTTCGTCCTTTATTATCTGTGTTATATCGTGGCAGAGTATCTGCCCTACTGCTTTTTCCGTTTTTACAAGCTTCATATTATCACTCATTTCTGTCGGTATATATTTATTTTACATTAAATCTGTTTATTTTACAAGCAAAAAAGGACCGCAGAACGATCCTTTATTGCTAATTAAAGCTGTTAAAAACTATTTTGCCCGAAGCGCTCAGCTCGCTGTCGCTTAATCCGTCTGAGGCATTGCTTCCGCCTACAAGAGCAGCTGAGGTCTCATTCTTGTCGCAAAGGGACCAATTACACCAGCTTATATTATTAGAGGACATAAAGTCAAGCCATTTTCTTGTTTCCTCCTCAAATACACCGCCGTTACCGCTGGCATCGCTTGTTCCCCATTCTGAAACAAACACAGGAATGCCGTTTCTTAAAGCGTTTGATACTCTGTCCCTAAGCCATTGAGTATGTGTACCTGAATAGAAATGACAGGTATACATGATATTGTTATAGGAAAGTCTGTCGGCAACAACGCTGTCAAGGTCCTGACACCATTGGGGGTTGCCTACAAGTATAACAGCGTCGCTGTCGATCGACCTTATGGCAGGTATTATCCTTTCGGCATAAGGCTTTACATTGGCACTCCAGCTTATATTTCCGTTAGGCTCGTTGCATATTTCATACAGTACGCCCTTGCTGTCCTTATATCTTTCAGCCATTTCCTTAAAGAAGCTCTCAGCCTCATCAACATGCTTCATAGGATCTCCGTCGCTTAATATATGCCAGTCTATTATGGCGTACATATCATTGGCAAGAGTACTGTCTACCGCTGATATAAGCGTCTGTTTTACGGAATCGTTTCGGGTATAGCCGCCTTCTTCGGTATACATGGCAATTCGCATAATATTGGCTCCTCTGTCGCCTACTGCCTTTATATAGTCCTTTGTGACAAACTGAGGGAACCATTGTATGCCATGACTGCTCATTCCCCTCAATACCACAGGCTCACCCTTTTCATTGCAAAGCCGAGTACCCTTTACACAGAGTCCGCCATTTTCACTTACACCGCCTGAACGTGTGGCTGTGGGCTGTACAGGCTCCGTCTGCACAACAGCAGGCGCCGTTGAGTCAATATTGCCTGAGCCGTATTTGTCCATAGCCCTTTCAATAAGCGTACAGGCTTCTGCTCTTGTAAGAGAGCTTTGGGGATTGAAATTTCCTCTGTTGTCGCCTCCCGCTATGCCTGCGCTGTAGGCTGCCAGTACCGTATCGTAATATCTTCCGTTAAGCTGTGAAAAATCCTTTATTTTTGCAGACTCTGTATTATAGTCATATGTAAGACTGTCTGCTAGAGCCTTCATAAGTATCTTTACGGCAAGCTGTCTTTCTATAGGGCTGTTATATTTCTCGCCTGTAGGCGGATCCTCATCATAGTCATACCAGCCCTTTTCAAGAGCGGCAGACATATAGCCCCCTGCCCAATGACCTGTCTGTGAACTCGTGGGCTGAACGCCCTTGACCTTGCACACAATAGTTGTAAATTCTGCCGAAGTAATTGTGTCATCAGGTCTGAAGCTGCCGTCATTATAGCCTGAAAGCAAGCCCTTATCCGTCATTTCCTTAACGGTGTCATAATACCATGCATTTTTTGACACATCTGTAAAGTCCGCTCCCATACAGCCGACTGTAAATATGAATACGCTTAAAAGCGTTATGCAAATAAATTTTTTCATTTTTTTCTCCTTTTACTGTACTGCCGCAGCTTTTTTGAATTCTCTTTTTCTTACCATCATGTAGCATATAAAGTGTGCAAGCGCCGTAAGCGCCCATGAGATCGGATATGATATATATAGGCTTGCGATAGTATGATAAAATCTGAATATGGTAAATATCCATATGACTCTGAATACGCATGCTCCTACAAGAGAAACCGTCATTGGCAGTACCGAATATCCCATACCCCTTATAGCGCCGGCAAATACGTCCATAGCGCCGCACAGGAAATATGTAGTCGCTATAAACGAAAGTCTTATAAGTCCATAGCGTATTACCTCAGGGTCGGAAGAATATATATTGAGCAGATGACTGCCCATAAAGTAAGCTCCGTTACCCATTATAAGACCTATCAATGAAACTATTACTACACATTCAAAAAGCAGGGTATCTATTCTCTTGTATTTTCCTGCGCCCATATTCTGTCCCGTAAAGCTCAGAGCCGTCTGATGAAGAGCGTTCATTGAAACATATACAAAGCCCTCGATATTGCTGGCAGCGGTATTTCCTGCCATTACAACAGAACCGAAGGAATTGATTGAGGACTGTATAAGTACATTTGAAACATTGAATATAACGCCCTGAAGTCCGGCAGGTATTCCTATTCTGAGCATAAATACAAGCTTGCTTTTATGTATTCTGAGCTTTGACAAATACAGTCTGCACATACCTTCATTTTTAATAAGGCATCTGATTATAAGAACAGCCGAAACAGTCTGCGAAATAATGGTTGCAAGGGCAACGCCGGCAACGCCCATATGAAATACTATTACAAAGAAAAGATTGAGTATAACATTTATTATTCCTGCAAATATAAGGAAATACAAGGGCCTTTTGGTATCGCCTATAGCCCTCAGAATGGCTGCTCCGAAGTTGTACAGCATAAACGCAGGCATACCGCAGAAATATATCCTCATATAAACAACGGACTGACTCAGTACGTCATCGGGAGTACCCATAAGGGTAAGCAGAGGAGAAGCCAATATGACTCCTGCAAATATAAGAACTACGCCGCCTATTATAGCTGTAAGCACAGCCGTATGTATTGTCTGCTGTATGTTCTCCTCATCTCTTGCGCCATAGAATCTGGCTACAAGGACATTGGCACCTACGGAAACACCTATAAAAAGATTTACAAGAAGGTTAATAAGCGAAGATGTAGAGCCTACCGCCGCCAGAGCCGTACTTCCCGTAAAACGGCCTACTACCACTACATCTGCTGCGTTGAACAAAAGCTGGAGTATGCTTGAAAGCATAAGCGGCACGGCAAACAAAAGTATCTTGCTGAGCAAAGGACCATTGCACATATCCATTTCATAGGATTTTTTCATCAATAAGGACTCCCATCTGAACAATATTATAACTCTCCGTACGGGAGAGTTATTGTAATTACATTTCGATAAGGCAGACAGCCTTTGAAGAAATACCTTCTCCGCTGCCTGTAAAGCCAAGCTCTTCCTCTGTAGTCGCCTTTACGTTAACGTTATCTGCGTCTATATCAAGAGCCTTAGCTATATTTTTCTCCATTTCGTCTATATAAGGACGCATTTTAGGCTTTTGAGCCACAATTATGGAATCTATATTTATGACCTTGATATTCTTTTCGTCCATCTTCTTCTTTACACATTTCAGAAGCTCGATACTGGATATGCCCTTGTACTGAGGGTCTGTATCGGGGAAAAGCTTTCCTATATCTCCCATTTTACCTGCGCCAAGAAGAGCGTCCATAATGGCGTGTATAAGCACATCTGCATCTGAGTGACCCAGAAGGCCCTTTTCATATGGTATGTTCACACCGCCCATAATAAGCGCTCTGCCTTCCGTAAGCCTATGAACGTCATAACCAAGCCCTACTCTTAAGCCCATAATAAACTCCTCCTTTTACAGAATATCCTCTGTTTCAAAGCTGTCTGTGCCAAGTGTTTCGGCTGTTTCCTCAAGTCTGAAGCCTGCAAGTCTTGCAAGCTCTCTTATGGAGTTCCTGGATACCTTTTTGCCTTTATAGTCTATAAGATCCTCCATCTCGCCTGTAAAAATATCTGAGGGCATATATTTCTTAAGCACTATCATATCGTTTGAAGTAAATATCTCCAAAGCGTCGCCCTCGTTTATATTAAAGCTTGCTCTCAACTCGCTTGGCAGCACCATTCTTCCTAACTGATCAATTTTTCTTACGATACCTGTAGATTTCATAAAATAATTCCTCCTGTACAAATCTTTGGAATTATTTTAACAAAAATGGTAAATTTTGTCAATACATTTCTATACTTTTTTCTTTCTTTTGTCAATTACCGACTTTACTTTTCTTACGGAACCTCTTGCCTTTCTGACGGAAGCTGCGCCGAAATATCTTCCCCATTGTGTGGTTACCTCCAAAGCGGCAGCATATTTGTCGGCAAATGTTACCGCAAAGGATTCTCTGTATCTGGGAACGCCCATGCACAAGGGCCACATATGCTTGGCTATGGCATCGGCTTCTTTTTCACTCAGATCGTCTACGAGCCTTGCCGCATTTCTCACCGCCAGACGAGGGTGAAGAAATGCATGGAGCTGAGGTGTTTTCTTCGTATGCCAGTCGTACCAATACAGATCGTGCAAAAGCCCTGCCCTTGCGGCAGCTCTTGGATCTGCGCCTATTTTTCTGGCTATGAGGAAGCTGTAATATGCCACATTCAGACAATGCTGCAAACGTGATGTCCTGAAGTGCTGGTCAAAGTTATCCAGCTTCTTTACCTTTACTTCGTTAAAAAACTCATCTATATATTTTCTGAATTCCACTACATTGGGATCGTCCATATTGTTAAGGTCTATTCTTGAGCCAATTGCATTTTTCATATCAAGCCCCCTATCTCATGTCCTCAAAACTATCCTTATCCATATCAGGAATATACTTTCTGAAAAGATACATAAACATAAGAGATGTAAGTATGGCATAAAAGCCTGCGCATACAAATATAAGAATATAGTATTTCAGCACTATTGCTATTGCAGCTACAAAAAGCACAAAGCATGTTATCGTAGTCATAAGATGTCTGTTTGCCATAAAGAATGCAGTCTTGAAAAGCTGTATGGTTTTAAACTCAAAGCGTGAAAGTATAGGATAGATATAAATCGTTATTATTGTTACCTCATAGAGTATTATAAACTGTACCGGGTACATAAATGTACCGAAGGCAGTTGAACGGTCGATCGTAATTATGTTGAAAACTAAGGCAACGGTTATTATACCCAGAATTATCTCAACAAATGTTGCCTGTAAAAAGTTTTTTCTGAAGCTTCTGAAAAAGTCCCTTGAAACATAGCCCTCTCTGTTTGAAAGCTGGCGTGTGGTAACATAATAAAGAGCGGTAGTGGAAGCACCCATAGTTATAATAGGCAGGCTGCATATGAGCCAAAGCACCGTAAGTATAATAAGATCCGCAAGAAGAGTTCCCCATTTGTAAAATTTACTGTCGAGTCCAAGCCATCGTTCCATAATCAAGCCTCCATTTTTTTATCCTTACAGTATATTTTACTTCAATTTTCATTAAAAATCAATATTTTGCATAGAATTATATATATTTGTTTAGGAGGTAAATATGGCAAGCGGCATATTACAGGTTGAACTGTATGATGAAACAATAGCGGAGCCTGTTGTTGGAGCAAGGGTAACTGTGCAAAGCGGTGAAGAGGTGCTTTATGACGTATATACAAACGAATCGGGACAAACAGTTGAAATGGAGCTGGAAGCACCTCCTGCCGAATATGCGCTGGAGCAGAACGAACCTCAGCCCTACAGCACATATGATATTACAATTACGGCTGACGGTTATGAAACAGTACGTATAATAGGAAGTCAGGTATTTGCAGACGCAATAGCTCTTCAAAGAGTATATATGATACCGGGCATAGGAGAAAATATAATAAACGTACCTCCTCCGGTACTCTGGGGAGATTACGAACCAAAGGAGCCTGAGGAGGAAGTAAAGCCTATACCTGAGGAGACCGGCTTTGTGGTACTGGACAGAGTGGTAATACCCGAATACATGGCAGCTTATATAAGATCCTCTTATTCAGCGGTTTGCAAAGACTTGATATGTGATATGACGACAATTTGACGACAATTTTAATTCAGTTTGACCTTGTTTATCTCCTTAAAGGCAAGCTCCTGTGTAACATGGGTATATATATCCATTGTAGTTTCTATACTGCTATGTCCCAGAAGTGCTTGTACGGTCTTGACGCTGACCCCTGATTCAAAGCAGCGTGTTGCAAAGGTATGGCGCAGGCAATGGAGAGAAATGGTTTTGATCTTTTCACCCGAGCGTTCATTTATAACGGCACATATTTCTTTTATCCTCTTGTCAACATTGCTGTGGTTTATATAATTATTTGTCTTGGTATGAAACACCAGCTCCGTATCTCTGTTTCTCTTCATATACATTTTGTTAAGCAATTCAAAGCAGTCATCGGACATAGGTACTTTCCTTATGCTTGCATGAGTTTTAGGCGATGTAACAAAAAATGAAGTTTTGTCTATATCATATCCCATATTTTTACAAGCCTCTTTTCTGCTGCCTTTTATTTCCGAAACGGTTTTATTTACGTCTATCGATCTATTGTCAAAATCAATATCGGTCCATGTCAGCGCAAATGCTTCCCCGCATCTGAGGCCTGTCAGCAGCAAAAACCGAAACAAATCGCAATAGGAAGAGCCTTCGGCAAACATCAGAAAAAGCTCCTGTTCTCTTTTTGTCAACGCTTCTCTGATATTCCTTTCACCCTTTGGCAATATTATCCTTGTTACGGGATCTACGGCTATATATCCGCAGTCTACAGCTTGTCTAAGCGCTTCCTTCATGGGGCTTAAATATGCTTTAAGGGAGCTTCTTTTAAGCTTAGGTCTTTCAGCCGCAAAGCTGTTGACAAAGTCCTGAACATGTACGTTCGTAATATTTTTTAAATGCATCTGTCCCAGCTTTGAATTGCGTACAGTCTTGTTATATCTGTCGACAGCCATACCATATGTAGTGGGCTTTACTCTTTTGGAAAAATATGTATCTGTCCATATGTCGAACCATTCGTTCAATGTCAGCTCACTATCAGCCCCATATATATTGTGTTCCTTGTCATATAGGGCTTCTCTCAGTTTTTTTCTGACATCCGCCAACTTCCTTCCGTATATACTGTGCCTTTTGCCGAAATTGTCCGTATATTTTCCTTCATACCGTCCGTCCTTACGCTGTGACAGATTTCTGCCAAGCTCCTTTCCCTTAAGGTCTTTGCCCATTGTACGGCTCCTTTCTGTCATTGTCTGTATAATAACCCTTATATTCCCGATTGCTCATCTATCCATTTATCAAGGAGCCTTTTGTTGGCATACAGTCTGTTGCCTATGCGCACCGTAAAGGGATTATATGGTCTGTTCAGCAAATTTCTTGCCGTGTTCTGCCCTACTCCAAGATAAGCGCAGACCTCCTTTACATTCAGCAGACCCTTGTTATATGTATTTATATCCTCCATGACATACACCTCTTCTCTTTAATATATTCCCGTCTGCTTGTACCCTATGTTCGTAAAAAGAGCTGCTGTACGATATTTTTATTAAACAGCACAAACGGTAAAGAAAGCAACATAAACGACAGTAAAAAAATATGTAAAATATGTTATAATATATATAATGAAATATTTTACTTAACTTAAAGTATAAAAAGGAGGCGGTAATATGGCAGCAACGATGGAACAAGAAATGGAAGCCTTACGTGAAGCAATTATGCCGGGTAAGGACGAAATTACAGACGATGCGGCTCTTATACAAAGCATTACGGAAGAACAAGACCTTGACGACGGCATAAAAAAGCGCAAGGCTCTTGACAGCATATGTATAAACGGAGTCAGAGTAACGGATATGCTGGAGGAGGACGAGCTCGATGATATTTCCTCATATGCAAGGGCGGTAAGGGAAGCCCTTTCAGCTGAAAACGACTCCTTTGTTACAATAGCAAACGAAAACTATTCAAAACACAGAGCCGTTATCCCTGCAAGCACCATAAATTATAACGATCCCGAAGCATGGGCTTTATCAGAAGAGGCTGCGGCAGAAACGGATAAAGCCGTACACTATGCGGTAAACTATGAGGACGCTTTAAACAACGCAATAAAGGTAAATATGACGGATAACGATGCGGACCTTTTAAAAAGCGTTACGAGAATAGAAGAATTCAGCGGCAAAAATATGCGCAAGGCACTTGACAGCATATATATAAACGGCAAAAATCTTACGGATACTCTGGGCGAGCTAAATGAAAACAACCTGTCCATGTATGCCCGTGAGGTAAGAAAGGCTCTTTCCCCCGATAATAATTCCTTTATTACCATAATGAAAAGAAATTCAGCTTTTGCAGCTCCCAAAGCCGTTATTTCCGCCGATACCTTCGACGATCCAAAAGCACAGGAAATGTCCGACCGCAAAAAAAATGCGGCTCTCGGCTATGTGGCAAGCTATAGGGACGATGTCCACAAGAATGCAAAGGCTATGAAGGAGCTCATAGAAAAGACAAAAAAAAGAGACGCCCGTTTGTTCTTTTCACGCCTTTTTAAAGAGGGAGAAAATCCGGACGAACTGGATGACAGCACTTTTACCGACCAGGCAATACTCTACCATTTTGATAATATACTTCCGGATTTCGTCAGAGCAAGAGCTCCCGAAAATATTGTATATGCGTATATGCTTACAAAAAATTTCCCCGATGACAATTCCGACCGTAAGCTGACCTATGAAGAAATACTGATGGATAATTCTCAGGAAATGATCGATTTTAAAAAGAGAATAGGCAAGGAGTTCTGCGAATTGTTCCAAATGCCCACCGAAAATGCCGCCGAGAAATTTAACAGCAAAGTATATCCCGCTCTCATGAATATGGTCGACGCAATTTTACATATCAGAAACGAATATTCCGATATAAGCCAGAAGGACGGCGCAGCGAAAGCCCTGTTGACCGTTTCAAAGCTTTCTTTTGTACACGATCTTTCACAGCAGACAGAGTTTTGCGATATTGCTGCAATAGGAAGAACGCAATGCTTTAGCACCTTGAATATCCTGAACAACCATAGACTGAATTATATGGCGTCCGACGAATATCTGAACGGCGGAATTCTGCCCAATGGAAGAATAAAGCCCTCATATGGAAGTGCCATATGCACAGAAGGCTTTTTTGACAATGTAGATAACGGCGATCTCAAAAAGGTATGCAATTCTGTAATAGGCACTATTGATATGAGAAGAAACTCTGTGCTTGCGAATACAACGAGTCAGGTCGAGGTTTTCTGCGGTGTAAATCAGAACAATACCGGAGCTTGCATCGCTTATATAAACGGACAGGGAGGTCCCATACAGGAGTACTTTGAAAACAGCGAATTTGCAAAGGTTATGAGGGAAACAGCCATAGCGGCTGAAAACGGACGGGAAAAGGAAAACGGCGATCTTATACTTGACAGTATATCCGTAGGTACGGGAAGATCAAATCCCGATAAGTATTTAATACAGCTGTCGGATCTGCGCAAATACTTTTTTGGCAATGACGCTTATGTTCACGCAACCGATGGTCTGGATTACGACGCCACAAAGAAAAGCATTCTGAACTCTCTGACAGGCTGCCCGGTAATAACCAGCCGAGAGCCCGACGCAAGGGAAAAGGCAATGCTCATGGCTGCCGTAAACACCGTATATATCAACGATAAGTCCATGGCGGAATATTTTAAGCTTACGGAAGATAATATTCTGACAAAATTAGAGGACGTCGAGAAAAAGCTGGCAGGCATAATCTTAAATTCTATGGAAAACGGCGGACCGGATTTTGTGCTTGTAAAAAACGGCAAAGACAGCTTTCATGAGATCAATATTGAATTTATCAACGAAATAAACAGGTATGAAGAAATAAAACCGGAGGAATTTTATGGTCCCGAGGATATCGCAACCGTTAAAAGCAGACGCTACAAAGATTTTGAATATGTAGATAAAATGAATGACGAAAGGAAAAAGATTTTTGAAAAGAACACCGCCATAGGCAAGGCATATGCGGATATGCTCAGCGGAAGAGCGGACAAGGCTGCGATCGAGGAGTATAAAGATATATTTGCCGCAAACAATATGAAAACGCCTGCCGCAAATATAAGCGTCAATTCACTTATAGGAGTACTCAGTCAGGACAAAACGGGAGATGTGCTTTCGGGCTTTACAACAGGCAGAAAGCTGAATACTCCTCAGGAGCTTGAAGACGCTGCCAAAAACATATACATAGGCAATAAGACCCTTGCTCGGCTTTGCCCAAAGAGAGAAAATATGAGCGACGAGGCTGTCACAAGGCAGAGAGAACAGCTTCTTAGGGATAATTTCAATAAATTGCTTGAAAATAGCAGCGCAGAGCCTCAGCTAATGTCTATAAGGGACAAAAACGGCGTGCTCAAACCCCTTAAAATAATAAACTTAGCCAAGGAACCCGAACCGCCTACGCCCGTAAAGCTCTATTCCAAATTTGAAACACACTTCCACTTTGACAGTACGGTTGCCGCAAACATAAAAGCCTATGAGAAATATATAAATGATAATGAAGATTATAAACGTGATAAGGCTTTGTATGACAAATTGACAAAATACAACAACTCTGCGGAGAGCACAAGGCTTAAAATAATAAATGAGGAAAAGCTAGGTCAAACGCAGAGAGCCCTCAGCATTGATCAGGCTCAGCTCACAAGAAACGGCGGTCTGTCAGGCTTGCAGAACAATGGACCTGCCCTTACTCAGCCTGATACCCATAGACAGGCTCAGCAAAACGGTCCCACAGTAGGATAGTCAGATATTTGCAAAACTGTCGCTTTAAATTTGTGTTTATATAAATAGGACATTATTTTGCATTATAATGACCCTTCCAACGGCAAAGCCGATCCCCCTGCAATACGATCGATCCTTACAGAAGAGGTTCAGTATAATGTAATTCAAAAGCACTTCGGCTTGTACCGTATGTTATATGCTTTGCATACGGACAATATTCAAGCTTATCAAACAACAAACAAGGGTCCATCTGCAACGGCAGTTGGACCCTTGTTTGTTCTTATAATACAATTTGAAAAAATTCTCAGATTATTTTTATTATTGGTTTTTTTACAGCAAATAAAGTCAAAACTGCACCGAACAGCTGACCAAATGCCGAAATAAACCCTGCAATAACGGCAAGAGCGCTATAATTGTCTTTGAAGAAGCCCTTTGCATTGATTTTTGAGGCAATAAAATTATACTTCTTTTTTGCCTCTATGCTTTTATACTCGTTAGCATCAAATCTATCGATTATATTTTTGCAGTATCTCAAAGTAGCAGGCTCCTTATAACCTATACTTTGTCCTCCATAGCCATGTATATATGAATTCATATAAAGGGACTGAAGGCTCCATTTACCCCAGTCGGACATGCCCTCTATGTCTGAAAATACTCTTTCCAATTCAAAATTCTCGCTTCTTGGTTCTGTAATTACGTTTCTCAGCGGCACAAGCATACTCTGATGTATAATGAATATGGCGTCCTCACGTGTTGCAGGTTCATCAAAATAGTCTTCTGTTTCCAGACTTTTGGGGTTATTCTTTGCTATCAGCTTTTTTACGATCCTTTCCGAATCGCTTTTTACAGCTTCATTTAGCACTATTTTGTTTTCGTCGTTTATATTAGGTTTGATTTTGCAGTAACTGCAAAGCTTAGCTACCTCGCCTATACTCATATTTCGGTCCAAATCAATATTGAATGCCTTAAATACAAACTCCTCAGCGTCAAAATTGACATTATCGTTCTCATTTATGTAATTATCCGTATCCTCTTGATCCAAGTCTGCCGGGACATCGTTATCCGAATTGACAAAATCCTTTGAGTCAACAACATTTTGTACATTATCCATGACAGCCTCTTTTGAAATATTTTTCTTAACAGCATTGGGGGCGAAAGCCAAAAGAGATAAAATAGCGTATAAGCATAGCAACTGTAAAAAATTTATCATAATCTTTACCTCCTTCTTTTATTTTCACCTCTATATTAATACAATACAACCTCTTATTCCAGATAAAATATTAACATAATTCCCGAAGTTATATTGTAAATAATACACAAAGTTTGTTTTGCTGCCCCTGTTAGCAAAAATTTGTATTGATTAATTTTCTCATCTGTAGTAAAATAATAGTTATATTAGTATTAAACCCCTTTGCTCCGTAATTTTCTTTTTTGAATTGCAATAAAAATTGCTCTGTGATATAATTATTAAAAACAAACCTTTGGGAGAAAACAATATGACAGAACGATTTTCAAGAACTGAGCTTATTCTGGGAAAAGAGAATATGGAAAAGCTTGCGGCTTCCCGCATAGCGGTATTCGGAGCCGGCGGCGTAGGCGGATATGTAATTGAAGCCCTTGCCAGAAGCGGTATAGGAGAATTGGATATAATAGACAACGATACAATATGTCCTTCAAATATAAACAGACAAATATATGCCGACGAGAAAACTATAGGCAGATACAAGACAGATGTTGCAAGAGAAAGAATACTTAATATAAATCCCAAAGCCATTGTACACACATACAATATATTTTATATACCTGACACAAGCGCACAATTTGATATTTCACAATACGATTATATAGTAGATGCTATTGATACCGTTACCGGGAAGATAGAGCTTATTGTTCGCTCAAATGAATGTAATGTACCCATAATAAGCTCTATGGGAACAGGCAACAAGGTAAATCCCGCTATGCTTGAGGTATCTGATATATACAGTACCGAAATATGCCCTCTTGCAAAGGTCATGAGAAAGGAACTTAAAAAAAGAGGGATACAAAGCCTAAAGGTAGTATATTCAAAAGAGAAGCCCATAAAGCCCATATCTCCTGTCAGAACAGAGGACTCTGTTAAAAGAAGCATTCCCGGAAGTACTTCATTTGTTCCTCCTGTAGCAGGCTTTATTATTGCAGGAGAGGTCATAAAGGACATAACAAGCTTCAAAAACGAATAACCGTATATAAAAAAATCGGGTCTTATAAAGTCTATACATGACTTTTGCAGGCCCGATATTTTTATACATACGCATTAAGACCGACACGCTCTGTCAACCTTTATATGCTATTTTTTCTACCTTTTTCTTTATTCTCTGAAGAGCATTGTCTATGCTCTTTTCTTCCTTACCCATAATAGTGGCGATCTCCGTATAGCTTTTGCCCTTGAGATAGAATGCCAGAACCTTCTGTTCCATTTTGCTAAGAGCGTCAACTATTGCCCTTTCCATATTTTTACGGCTTTCCTTGCCTATTACAAGCTCCTCCGGGTTGATGTCGGAATTGCTTATAAAATCCAGATATGTGCAGTCATCATCGTCATTTACCTGTCTGTCCATAGACACAGAAGAATTCAAAGGCGAATGCTTCTGTCTGCCTGCTGCCTTTATGGCGCTTATTATCTGTCTGTTTATGCACAGCTCAGCAAATGAAACAAAGCTTACCTCCTTGTCGGGATTAAAGTCCCTTATGGCCTTGTAAAGCCCTACCATGCCCTCCTGTATAACATCTTCCTTATCGGCTCCCAGTATAAAATAACCTCTTGTCTTTTTTTTGATAAGGTTTTTGCACTTTGTATTTATAAGATATTCCAGAGCTATGTTATCATTATCCCTTTGAACACGCATTACAAGCTCTTCAAAGGACATATTTCCATATGCTTCCATTCTGATCACTTCTTTCTTCTGAGTCTTTCAAGGAAATCCGCAGATTCTTTATCAAGATTATCCATGAGCATATTATTTTTGACAGGTCTGTATTCGTCCATTTTCTCTCTTATATCCTTTGTCACCATGTGTACATCTGCATACAGATCCCTTGCGGACATTCTCAGAGATCCCTGTGACAGAATAATGACCTGCTCAAGTCCGTCTGATGTAGCGACGGTCACCTTATAATTACGTGAGAGTATATGGCTTGTCTTTTCTATATATTGATCGGCAGTTTCAGCTTCCTTTGTATATACCACGTATATATTTCCCTCTTTTACAACGCTGCCTGTTCCTCCTGCGACCTTATAGGCATCAAACACAAGTATCAGATCCATTTTCCTTACGCCCTGATAATTGCACAAAATATTTATGAGTCTGTCCCTTGCGGCATCTATGCTTTCATCTGCCAGCTTTCTCAGTTCATCCCATGCAAATATTATATTGTATCCGTCTACAAGTAAATATTCTTTGCTCATAACATTATTCCTTAAAATTTCATTATAACAAGCTATACTGTAATTATACTATAATACCGACATAATAACAAGTCAAAAAAAGGGGCTGCTAAGGTGGATTTGTGTTTAGGGAAGCAGAGTCACAGAAAAAAATCCATGCAACAGGGAAGCTAAATACGGGCGACACACATCGCACGTCCGAAAAATATTGTAAAATTGCAAATCTGACCGAATACAAACTAACCTAAAAAAATTCATAAACAAAATAAAGCTGCTGCACTAAGATCCATTTTTATAGGGTCTTAACGCAACAGCCCATTGTCTTTATCTCATATCTTTTGTATTAAGCCATAAACGATACATTTCGAGTTCAGATCTAAGAGTCTTAAGTGTAAATATTATAACAGAAATATCATCAAGCTGTCCCAGCACCGGTATGGAGTCGGGTATAAGATCAAAGGGAAGAACAATATAGATAACGGCAAAAAGCGTAATGACCTTTGAACTGAATGATATATGCTTGTAATTTCCTTTGACAAAGTCCTTTATCATACTGCACGCCAGTTTAAAATCATCTCTGTACTCAATGAACTTACCGTCAAAATTAAGCTCATTAACAATACTTCTGAATCTATTCATATGCTCACGCCCTTAATTTGCAGTAAGTACAAAATTTGCCGATACTTCCTGTCCGTCAACGGTTAAATTAATCTGCTTTGCAGACTCTGAATAACCGTCAAGCTTTGCGGAAGCAATATAGGAGCCTAAAGGCAGCTGTTTGGTCACAGAGCCTGTGCCTGCCAAAGAATTGTTTATATAAATAGCGGCCTGCGGAGGATCGACTGTAAGGGTAACCGTAGCCGACTGTAGTACCTTTACCATATTTATGTTGAACTTATTTTCATCGGAATCTATTGTCACCTGAGCAGTAAAGTCCTGATACCCGTCCTTAACGGCTTTTATTGTGTAAGTGCCGTATTCCAGCAGATTTGACTCTGTTTCGGAATACTCCTTATCGTTTATATACAGCTTATAGTCCGATACATTTGATGTAATATCAAGCACTCCCGACTTGACCATAGCCTTTGCCAGATCCAGTATATAAGGCTCTTTAGGATTGATATTCGCTTCCTTAACAATATCGTCGCAGTTAGAGCCTGTGACCTTTACTGTATATGTACCCTCTGACAGATAAATATTGGGGCTGCTCTTGTTTACGGAATATTTTTCACCATTGATATACACAACAGGATAGCTTATTGAATTGAGATTGCGCAGCTGTAGCTGACCGTGTCCCTTCTGTACATTAATTGAGTATATCTTGTTGATATTGTCATCGTCATAGCCCGTAACGCTTACAAGATCAAGAGGACTCAGCTCTTCAAAGGGTATTACCTCATTGTATCTTTTGGCAGTAGTGATGCCATCTATATACTTATATGTCTTGTCGGCATGCTCCTTAGCGTCTCCGTTAAATTTAATAAGCTGGGCTGTCTTGTTTATAGTAATGCCGTAATCGGAAAATTCCCATGCATTTTCACACTTCTTAAGCTCTGTCAGCTGTTTATCCTTATTAAATACATATGTAAAAATATCGCCTGTGTTTATTTTATCCAATGACACTCCCTGTGGGAAAATACTTTCATCTGTAACGTATACGGTATTTGTGGTTTCCTTCTTGAGATTAAGGAAGGTTATAGTACCGGCGTTTGCATCTACGCTTTTTACGACAGCATCTATATCTGAGCCTGTAAGGTTTGCCATAGCCTGTCCTGCTATATCGTTGGCGCTGAAATGATCCGTACTTATGTCGCCTCCCGAATCACTCATCATATATTTGTACACAAATGAAAAGCTGGCTATACCAACTATAAGGCCTACAACTATGACTATTGTCATCATTACAGGCATCATACTTTTTTCTTTTTTCTTGTGATTAGTCAGATCGTTGTTCCCTTTACTGTTCATAAATAATATTTTCACTTCCCAACATAAATTATGAATTCTTTTATTTATATTTTAACTATAATGCAGTAAAATAACAAGTATTTTTTTTACTAATATGAAAAAAATTACAAATACAGAATATGAATTTTGCATAAATATTAATTTTTTAAAGAAAATCTCAAAAAAAACTTTTATTATTGAACAATATGTTGTATAATCATATTTGATAATGTGATTTTGAAAGAACAGTTAAATTTATAAGGAGTGTAGCTATGTACAAAATAGTGAAAAAGGAAATGCTGACGGACAACATTTTCCTTATGGATATTGAAGCGCCAAGAGTTGCGGCATCAGCATTGCCGGGTCAATTTATTATTGTTAAAAACAGCGACAAGGGTGAAAGAATACCCCTTACCATATGTGACTACGATACTCAGAAGGGTACTGTTACTATAGTTGCTCAGGCTGTAGGCAAGTCCACGATGGAGCTTATGACATACAATGAGGGAGACTGCGTAAGCGATTTCGTAGGTCCTCTCGGCAGACCAAGCGATCTGTGCGAAATGTCTGAAGAAGAGCTTAAGGCAAAGAATATAATATTTGTAGCAGGCGGTGTAGGTGCCGCTCCCGTATATCCTCAGGTAAAGTGGCTTAAGGAAAGAGGGATCCCCTCTGATGTTATAATAGGTGCAAGAACTAAGGATCTGCTCATACTGGAAAAGGAAATGGCGGAGGTTGCCGAAAATCTGTATATATCCACAGACGACGGTACATACGGCTATAACGGCAGAGTAACAGATCTTCTTAAGGATCTTGTTGAAAATAAGGGCAAGAGCTATAACCATGCTGTAGTAATAGGTCCTATGATAATGATGAAGTTTACCTCAATGATGACAAAGGAGCTTAATATACCTACTATAGTCAGCATGAACCCAATTATGGTAGACGGCACAGGAATGTGCGGCGCATGCAGAGTAAGCGTAGGAAACGAAGTGAAATTTGCCTGTGTAGACGGTCCCGAATTTGACGGTCATCTTATAAATTATGACGAGGCTATGAGACGTCAGGCAATGTATAAGACAGAAGAGGGTCAGGCAAGACTCAGATATGAAGAAGGCGCCACTCATAAAAACGGCGGCTGCGGATGCGGAGGTGACAAATAATGGCTGTGAATTATACAAAGGTACCTGTAAGAGAACAGGATCCTAAGGTAAGAGCAACTAATTTTGAAGAAGTATGTCTTGGCTACAACGAGGAAGAGGCAGTACTGGAAGCCTCCAGATGTCTTAACTGTCCTAAGCCTATGTGCGTAACAGGCTGTCCTGTAAATATAAATATTCCTGCTTTTATAAAGAATATAAAGGAAAAGGACTTCAAGGGTGCTGCCATTGAGATAGCAAAGTATTCCTCACTTCCTGCCGTATGCGGTCGTGTATGTCCTCAGGAAACACAATGCGAAGGCAAGTGCATACTTGGAAATAAAGGCGATGCCGTATCTATAGGCAAGCTGGAGAGATTTACCGCAGACTGGTCAAGAGAGAACAATGTGGATCTGACTGCAAAGGAAGCCTCCAAAGGCAAGAAGGTAGCGGTAATAGGCGCAGGTCCCGCAGGACTTACTTGCGCAGGCGATCTTGCCAAGAAGGGCTATGACGTAACTATATTTGAAGCCCTCCACAAGGCAGGCGGCGTTCTGGAATACGGCATACCCGAATTCAGACTGCCTAAGGAAAACGTTGTAAAGACTGAGATAGACAATATAAAGAAATTAGGCGTTAAGATAGAGAATAACGTAATAATAGGAAGAACTCTCACTATAGACCAGCTTTTTGACGAGGAGGGCTTTGAGGCCGTATTTATAGGCAGCGGCGCCGGACTCCCTAAGTTTATGGGAATACCGGGAGAAAATGCCAACGGCGTATTTTCCGCCAACGAAATGCTTACAAGAGTAAATCTTATGAAGGCATATCTTGACGACTATGACACTCCTGTTAAAATAGGCAAGAAGGTAGCCGTAATAGGCGGCGGCAACGTTGCTATGGACGCTGCCAGAACTGCCCTGAGATTAGGCGCCGAAAGCCATATAGTATACAGAAGAGCTGAAGAACAGCTCCCCGCAAGAGCTGAGGAGGTACACCATGC
>CANQBT010000008.1 GCA_947589405.1 uncultured Clostridia bacterium
AAAATCCTCCTTGTATTATTTGAGTTAGGGCTTGTCCCATATAAGGTTGACAGCTGATATGGGAGATCAGACCCTTCAGAGTATAAATATTTATGCACTCCGCAAAATATTCTGATATTATTATAACAACTTTTTGTGAATTAGTAAATAAAAAAATACAAGTTTTTTTGAAAATTATATATAAATTTTTAAATTTCTTTTGTAGAAAAACAAATAATCTGATATAATACAGACATAGGAATAAACTGCGAGGTCAATTATGGTTAATATAAATAATGATAATATTAAAAAATTATGCGGCATCTTCTTTGAAAATTTCAATCAGGTATATAAAGAGTGCAGCAGAGAGGAAAAAAGGTATATATCAGAATATAAAAACTTCTTTTTTAAGAAATGGTATTACTCAACTCTTGTTGAAAATTCCGATCTGACACCGGCATATCTTGTAAGGCAGGCGGAAAAGGGCAGGAATATGGTATATCCCGTGCTCGGCAAAACCGGCAACAACAGATTGCAGGCTGAACTGTATGAGTACAGTATTAAGGATCACCCGTCAGCAAGGGATTTCAGGATAATAGCAAAAAAAGCGGAAAACGGGATCAGAATGGACGAAACCTTCACAATAAAAGATGAATTTTTTGCCGATCTTAAGGGGAAGCTCACTCTTTATGACAAGTCTTACGTAGGCTATCTCATACAGCTGGGTATAGAAATGAACGTATATGAAGAAATGCCATCTGTGGGAGTGATAGCCTTCAAGCTTGGAAGCGATGCAAAAAAATATATGTCTATGGATAACGAAACCCTTTTTAAAAATATTGTTGATGCGGCTATAAAGGTCGCCTCACATTTTCTTACGGGATATATTATAAATGTATATTGTGAAATAAAGCCCGAAGATGTGGCTATGTGGCTTACGGAACCGATCAGTCTTGATAATATATACGACAACTATTTCTGCGGAAATACCGAAGAGGAATATATGGTTGAAAAGCTGTTGGAAAACGGTATGTCAGACGAAAGGCAGCCCACCCTTGTTTCATATGTATTCGGAACAAACATAGACAGGTGGTTTTTAACTCCCTTCGGCTATTATTTCAGACTTATAGACCCCTTTTATTTATGCAGATTTTCATGCTATGACGAGATCAAATTCTTTTTATCCGCATGGAGAGAAGGGAAAAAACATAATTTTGAACGGTTTTCGGAAGCGGCTGTGTATTCGCCTTGTTCATATTACAGGCTTACAGAGATCGGTATGGATATGTTTGGATCGGAAAGCATCGTATCGGAAAAGGAAAACCGCATATTTGAAGAGCTGGACGCCGACAGCATAATCGATATACTGTGCATAGGCGACAGGGGTGGATATGAAAAGATTTCGGAATTGTCTGCGCCTGTATTCGATATATGTACATTGAGAATAGAAAATACGGATATTCCCGAAATATGGGCTGAGATAGAAATACCGGCAATGTCCAATCTTAATTTTATACATTTGTGTATATATTTTATGTTTGGAAGCAGGAGCGATGAGGAATATGATTTCAGATTTTATAAGCTGCCCGAGAGTCCTTTTACAGAATACAGACCTGTTTCCGATGATAAAAATACAAAGGGAACAGGAACGACTCTTATAGGAGATATACTTGACGAGGGAGAGGAATGTTATTATGAAACCATTGCCGAAAACGGAATGACCGAAGTATTCAGGATCGTAAATATCAAAAACGGCAAAAACGAGAAAGATGTAAAATATCCGCACATTATAAGTGGAGATGACGAAGTAAAAGAGTAATATTTTAAAGCTTTGGAGCATAGATTATTTATAAAAAACAGAAACAAAGGAGAAATGTCTATGTTCAGAAAGACTTTAATATTTTTTGCATTGATACTGGCAGCAGGCTGTATGCGGGAAAGCGGGAGCAAAAGCACACCGGCGACAGGGCTTATAGGAGAAAATGAGCCTATCACAAGAGCAGAAGCCTGCGCTATGGCTGCCCTGAACAGATATTCGTTGACTGAGATCGATAATATGGACAGGACTATCACATTTGAAGATACCTCTGCGGACAAGTGGTATGACAAATACATAAATGCGGCTTTTTCGGCAGGGATAATTGCAGGGACCGATGAACAGCATTTTGACCCTGAAGGCTATCTTACATTACGTCAGGCTCAGTTTATGATAAATAAGATAAAGGGAAACGATAAGCTGAAGCTTAGATATGACGAAAAGGACAGGGATAAGCCCATTCCCTACAGCATATGGACGGCAGCCTTTGAACGCTCTATGGACACGTCAAAGCTGAGAAGTGAAAATATCAGCGTATATGCCACAAAGGACGAAAACAGGGCGCTTGGCGACAGCTATATACTTACAAGCGCAGGTCTTTTGTGCTCTGATAAAACAGATAACAGAGAATATAAAAACAGGAATATATCTGCGATACTCAGAGATAACACCATAGTTGCCGTAAAGGGCTTTAACGAAGGCATGGCTGTTTATGAAAATGCCGAAATAACGGACAGAAGCGAAAACTCAATAACGGTACAGCTTAACGGAGGTACCCGTAAATTCACTCTGGAGGAAAACAGCTTTAATATAGGCGACAGAGTGCAGATAACATTTGACACAGACGGCACATATGATATAAAATATGCTAAAAAAACGGAGGGATAAGTATGCCGCACATAATAGTAAAAATGTATAAGGGAAGAACGGAAGAAACAAAAATGAATATTGCCAATATATTGGCAGACGCATTGAGCGAGAAGGGCGGAATAGACAGATCCGCAATATCTGTAGCTATTGAGGATATACCTAAGGAAAAGTGGAAGGAAGAGGTATGCGACAAGGAGTTTAAAGATAACGATAATCTGTACATAAAGCCTGAGTATGATATTTGACAGGCAGGACGTAAAAACAGGCAATTTCAGTACAAGGGTACTATGTACTAAAATTGCCTGTTCATATACCTTATATTTGAGATTTTTCTACCATATTTATATTTGAGATTTTTTGTACTTAATTAATGATTCTTACTCTTATCTGTAGGGTAGGATATTTATTTTACCGTTGCACAATTAGTCAATTATAGTTTACTCATTTATACTTGACTAATTTATTTTTATATGGTATACTGTAAATGATCTTAAATGGAGGTTTTGTAAATGTTTATAGGCAGAGAACGTGAGCTTAATATGCTTGACAATCTATACAAATCGAATAAATTTGAATTTGCGGTTATCTACGGCAGGCGTCGTGTTGGTAAAACTGCGCTTATCAATCGATTTATCGGCAATAAAAAAGCTATATATTTTATGGGTGTTGAAAGTAATGCAAAGCAGAATCTTGAAAATTTTTCAAAAAGCATTCTGGAATTTGCAAATGGTTTTGAAGTGGGATCATCTTTTCTTTCTTTCCAAGCCGCTCTTGAATATGTGTTTAAGCTTGCAGAAAAAGAAAGGCTTATCATTGCGATAGATGAATATCCGTATGTGGCTCGTTCATATAAAAGCCTTGCATCTACTTTGCAGCTTTTGATCGATAAATATAAAGATAAATCCAAATTAATGCTTATTCTTTGCGGTTCTTCAATGTCATATATGGAAGATAATGTACTTGCATATAAAGCGCCTCTCTATGGCAGAAGAACGGCTCAAATTAAGCTGTTACCTTTCGACTTTGAAGAAACCTGTGCCTATTTTAAGAACATGTCTGAAGAAGATAAAGCAATCATTTATGGTGTTGCTGGCGGCACGCCGCAGTATCTTTTACAGATGAGTGATAAGTTAAGTGTAGAGGATAACATAAAAAACACATACCTTAATCCAATGTCATTTCTTTATGAGGAACCGACTAATCTTTTAAAGCAGGAAGTTCGTGAACCTGCTATTTATACGGCAATTATAACAGCCATTGCAACAGGTTCGTCAAGAATGTCGGAGATTTCAAGCAAGGTAGGTGAAGATACCAATGTTTGTGCGAACTATATCAAAAATCTTATAAATCTTGGCATTGTACAGAAAGAAACACCTTATGGAGAAAAGGCTTCCAGAAAGTCAATTTATTCCATTGAGGATAATATGTTTCGTTTTTGGTATCGTTTTGTACTTGATAATAATTCAATTATTGCACGTGGTGCTGCCGATTTGGCTTATAAGCGCATTGAACCTCAGCTTTCTGATTATATGGGCAAGGTCTTTGAAGAAATCTGTAAACAGTATCTTTGGAAACAGCTTATTTTCGGAAATTGTCCGATAGAGTTCAACTCTCTTGGTCGTTGGTGGGGTAATGATCCCAAAGAAAAAAAACAAGCCGAGATCGATATTATGGGAGAGCAGGATAAAAATACAGCCCTGTTTGCAGAGTGTAAATGGACAAACGAAAAGGTCGACATTGGAATTTTAGATACTCTCATAAAACGAAGCGAACTGTTTAATCATAAAACAAAGTGTTATTACCTGTTCTCAAAATCAGGATTTACAAAAGGCTGTATGGATAAAGCAAAGGAAATGGGTAACGTGAGTTTGGTCGAATATAAAGATATTTGCATGCGTTGACGTTTTGCTTTTAACATATAAGGACTTGTCTGCAATATGTCTGTTATCTAATATGGCAGCAATATTTATAAGGAAATAAAAGACTGTGCGCAAGTGATGATATATCTCATGCGCTCAGTCTTTTTGTTTTGTTATCCGTAATTTTATACAAATTCGCAGAATATCATGTTGGAAATGTCGATACCCTTTTCATTAAGTCTTACAATATCGCCGTCTATCTCAATAAAATCTCTGAATTTTTCAAAGGTGCTCTTGTATTTTACGGTCATATCTTCTCCGAATTTATTATAAAATTCGGATATTGAAACGCCCTTTGTCATTCTCATACCCAGAAACATATATTCCGCCATACAGTCGGCTTTTGTAAGTATATCATTTTCAATAACCGTTTTACCCTTTATATAGTCGTGTATGTTTTCGGTATTTTTCATACGGCAGTTGTCAATAAGGCTTGCGGCACCTAAGCCAAAGCCCTTGTAGTCACCTCTTTGCCAGTATACGCAGTTATGGACGGAATGGAAGCCTTCCTTTGCAAAGTTTGAAATTTCATATTGCTTATAGCCCATAGAATTTAAAAAGGATATGGCATCGTGATACATTTTTCTGTCTGTTTCTTCATCGGGAAGGGCAAGCTCCATATTGCGGAAGGGCGTATTTTCTTCCACTATAAGAGAGTAGGCTGAAATATGTGTGGGACATAGGGCAGTTACGTTTTCAAGAGTTTCAAGCCACATTTCATATGTCTGGTCCGGCAGAGAAAACATAAGGTCTATATTTGTGTTTTTAAAGCCTGCCTTAACTACATTTTCGTAATTTTCAATAAAAGCTTCCCTTGTGTGTATTCTGCCAAGCTTTTTGAGCAGCTCGTTCTGCCATGCCTGCAAACCTATGCTTATTCTGTTTATGCCATAGCTTCTGTAGGCTTTTGATTTATCAAGAGTCAATGTACCCGGATTTGCTTCTATTGTTATCTCAGTATTTTCGTCAATATCGTATCGGCTCAGCGCTTCCATGACCTTGCCTATATAGCCGCAATCAACATAGGAGGGCGTACCGCCGCCTATAAAAATGCTTCTGACCTTTTTACAGTCAAAAGCATTTATTTCTCTAATAAGAGCATCAAAATATTCATTTATATACTCTGTATCGGAAAAGCTTAAAAAATCACAGTATAAGCATTTTTTTTTGCAGAAGGGTATGTGTATATAAAGTGATGTCATTTTTTACTCCTCGTCAAGCTTAAGTACGCTCATAAACGCTGCCTGAGGCACCTCTATGCTGCCTATCTGACGCATTCTCTTTTTGCCTTCCTTCTGTTTTTCAAGAAGCTTTCTCTTTCTTGTAATGTCACCGCCGTAGCATTTTGCAAGCACGTCCTTACGTACGGCGGATATTGTTTCTCTTGCTATTATTTTGTTGCCTATAGCGGCTTGTATCGGTATTTCAAACTGATGTCTTGGTATTTCCTTTTTAAGCTTTTCAGCCATTTTCCTGCCCTTTTCCTGAGCGGAATCCTCATGTACTATAAAGCTAAGAGCGTCAACTATCTCTCTGTTTACAAGTATATCCAGCTTAACAAGACGGCTCGGTTCATAGCCTATAAGCTCATAGTCAAAGGAAGCATAGCCCCTTGAGCGGGATTTAAGCACATCGAAGAAATCGTATATTATTTCATTGAGGGGCAGTTTGTATGTAAGTACTGCTCTTGTTTCCTCAAGATATTCCATTCCCTCGTATTCGCCACGACGCTGCTGGCAAAGCTCCATAATGGTGCCTATATATTCGCTTGGAAGTATTATCTCTGCTCTTACTATAGGCTCTTCTATCTTAGCTATTGTAGTTACGTCAGGCAGGTCTGTAGGATTTGAAAGCTCTATCTGTGTTCCGTCTGTAAGGTACACCTTGTATATAACAGAGGGCGCAGTAGTGATAAGATCCAGATTATACTCTCTTTCCAGTCTTTCCTGTATTATTTCAAGGTGCAAAAGACCTAAAAATCCGCATCTGAAGCCAAAGCCGAGAGCTACTGATGTTTCGGCCTCGAATCTAAGGGCAGCATCGTTCAGCTGAAGCTTTTCAAGGGCGTCTCTCAGATCTCCGTATTTGGAACCATCGGCAGGGAATATGCCGCAGTATACCATTGAATTGACCTTCTTATATCCCGGCAAAGCCTCCTTTACAGGGTCGTCTGCATTTGTTACCGTATCGCCTATACGTGTATCTCTTACGTTTTTTATACTGGCTGTAAGATAGCCTACATCTCCTGCCTTAAGTTCATCAACAGGCAAAAACTGACCCGGACCGAATACGCCTACCTCAACGGCTTCAAAAACCTTGTTGGTAGCCATGAATTTTACCTTTGTGCCTTTTTTAACACTTCCGTCAAATAGGCGCATAAAAACTATTACGCCCTTATAGCTGTCGTAAAAGCTGTCAAATATAAGCGCCTTAAGAGGAGCGTTTTCATCGCCTTCGGGCGCAGGAATATCGCTAATTATTTTGTCAAACACATTGTCAATGCCTATATTTGCCTTTGCGGATATAAGCGGCGCTTCAGAGCAGTCAAGGCCAATAATATCCTCAATTTCCGCCTTTACTCTCTCAGGCTCTGCGCTTGGCAGATCTATTTTGTTTATGACAGGCACTATTTCCAGATTGTTGTCAAGAGCCAGATATACATTGGCAAGGGTCTGCGCTTCCACGCCCTGTGCTGCGTCTACCACAAGAACGGCGCCGTCACATGCCGCCAGACTTCTTGACACCTCATAGTTAAAGTCAACGTGTCCCGGAGTATCTATAAGGTTAAGAGTGTATTCCTCACCGTCTTTCCCCTTGTGTATAAGGCGCACAGCCTGTGCCTTTATTGTAATACCTCTTTCTCTTTCAAGCTCCATATTGTCAAGGACCTGCTCCTGCATTTCTCTTTCCGTCAGAAGTCCCGACTGCTGTATAAGTCTGTCTGCAAGAGTGGACTTGCCATGATCTATATGCGCTATTATGCTCAAATTTCTTATTTTGGACTGTCTGTTACTCATAGCTTCTCCTTTGATTTGTCTATAAATAATTCTATAGCTAACAGTATACCATAAAATTATCGCTTTTAAAAGTATTTTTAAAAATGAAAAATAATTTATATAAAACTATTGACAAGTTATAGAATTGGTGATACAATATATTCAAGATGAGGTGATGAAAATGAGTAAAAGCGTATACAGTATAGTTCTGAATGACGCTGTTGTAGAAGCTATCGACAATATGGCATACAGACTTGGGACTAACCGCTCAGGCATGATAAACAGGATACTTGCCGAAAAGGTGTCGTACATTACTCCCGAGCAGAGAATAAGAAATATACTTGACAATGTGGAAAGACTTATGAATGCTCAGGATATATTCCAGATAATGACAACGCCCGGAGATTCTTCTCTTATGATAAAGAGCGCATTTAAATACAAGTATAACCCAAGCGTAAAGTATTCGGTAGTTCTCAACAAAAGCGGAAATAATGCAAAGGGTGAGCTGAGAGTAGCTTTCAGGACCCAAAATGCCATGCTTTTAAACGAGCTGAGCAATTTTATTAAAATATGGAATGCATTGGAACAGAAATATTTAAAGAGAAAAATAAATTGCGCCGCAGGAAACGGCAAATATGTGAGAGAGCTTATGCTTCCTGAGGAGAATTATGACGAGGATCAGATAGGAGAGCTGATATCGGAATACATTACAGGCTTTGACAAAATAATGAAGCTTTATTTCTCCGGAGCGGAAATAGACGAGCTTGAAAAGAGCTACAAGGAATTTATAAAAACAGCTAAATACAATATTTAACATTACAGCAAAGGAGAGTTGTATATGAATATGAATAAATTTACACAGAAATCATTGGAAGCGATACAGCTTGCTCAGACTATTGCTGTGGAGCATGGAAATCAACAGATAGAGCAGGAGCATATGCTCTATGCTACCATTACTCAGGAAGGCGGCATTACTGCCGAGCTTTTCAGAAAAATGGGTATAGACATAGGTAGCTTCGGTCTTGCGGTAAAGAAGGCTATAGAGAGCCTTCCTTCCGTATCCGGCACAGCAAGAGAGCAGGGCAAGATATATGTATCCTCAGACTTTGATATGGCTATGGCGCTGGCTGAAAAGAATGCCGAGAAGATGGGCGATGAATACGTATCGGTAGAGCATATAGTAATGGCAATAATAGAAAAGCCCGACTATAAGCTCAAAGAAATATTCAGGACATTCAATATCAACAAGGAAGATTTTCTCAAAGTCCTTAAGGATCTTAGAGGTAATGCAAGAGTCACCAACGACAATCCCGAAAGCACCTATGACGTACTCAACAAATACGGTCAGGACCTTGTGGGACTTGCCGAAAAAGGCAAGCTTGACCCTGTTATAGGCAGAGATAGCGAAATAAGAAACGTAATAAGAATTCTCTCAAGAAAAACAAAGAACAACCCCGTGCTCATAGGCGAGCCCGGTGTTGGCAAAACTGCCATAGCAGAGGGTCTTGCTCTTCGTATAGTTAAGGGCGATGTTCCCGACAATATCAAGGACAGACGTATTTTCTCTCTGGATATGGGCGCTCTTATAGCAGGAGCCAAGTATCAGGGCGAGTTTGAGGAAAGACTAAAGGCCGTGCTTCAGGAGATCAAAAAAAGCGAAGGCAAGATAATAATGTTTATCGATGAGCTTCACACTATAGTAGGCGCAGGTAAGAACAACGGCGCAATGGACGCAGGCAACCTTCTTAAGCCTATGCTTGCAAGGGGCGAGCTTCATTGTATAGGCGCAACCACTCTTGACGAGTACAGACAGTATATAGAGAAGGACGCTGCTCTTGAAAGACGTTTCCAGCCTGTTATGATAGACGAGCCAAATGTAGAGGATACCATATCAATACTGAGAGGTCTTAAGGAAAGATATGAGGTATTTCATGGCGTTAAGATACAGGATCAGGCTCTTATAGCTGCGGCAACGCTTTCAAACAGATATATAACCGACAGGTTCCTTCCCGATAAGGCTATAGACCTTGTAGACGAGGCATGCGCTACCATAAAGACCGAAATGAACTCCATGCCGACTGAGCTTGACGAGATCTCCAGAAAGATAATGCAGCACGAAATAGAAGAGGCTGCGCTTAAAAAGGAAGATGACAAGCTTTCCGCAGAACAGCTCCAAAATGTGCAGAAGGAGTTGGCAGAGTACAGAGAACAGTTTGCGGCAATGAAGGCACAATGGGAAAATGAAATGTCCGACATAAATAAGGTACAGGAGCTTCGTAAGGAAATAGAGGAGGTAACGGCTAAAATAGAAAGAGCCGAGAGAAGCTACAACCTTAATGAAGCTGCCGAGCTGAAATACGGCAAGCTTCCTGAGTTACAGAAGGCTCTTGCCGAAGAGGAGCAGAAGGTAGATGAAAACAATCACTCTGCCGATAAGATAGTAAGGGATAAGGTAACAGAGGAGGAAATTGCCAAGATAATAGGCAGATGGACGGGCATACCTGTTTCAAAGCTTATGGAAGGCGAAAGACAGAAGCTTTTGGATCTTGACAAGATACTCCATAAGAGAGTTATAGGACAGGACGAGGCTGTGGACAGAGTGTGCGAAGCCATAATAAGGTCAAGAGCAGGTATACAGGACCCTAACAGACCAATAGGCTCCTTCCTTTTCTTAGGTCCTACAGGCGTAGGAAAGACAGAGCTTGCAAAAGCTCTTGCGGAAGCGCTTTTTGATGATGAGAAGAATATCGTAAGGATAGATATGTCCGAATATATGGAGAAGTTTTCCGTATCAAGGCTTATAGGAGCGCCTCCGGGATATGTAGGCTATGAGGAGGGCGGTCAGCTTACGGAGGCTGTGAGAAGAAAACCTTATTCCGTAGTGCTTTTTGATGAAATAGAAAAGGCTCACCCCGATGTGTTCAACGTACTTCTTCAGGTGCTTGACGATGGTCGTATTACCGACTCACAAGGCAGGACTGTAGATTTTAAGAATACAATAATAATTCTTACATCTAATCTTGGTTCAAGCTATATACTTGACGGTATACAGGACGACAACACCATAAGCGATGAAGCCAAAAATCAGGTGGAGAAGCTTTTAAAGACTCAGTTCAGACCTGAATTTCTGAACAGGCTTGACGAAATAGTATTCTATAAACCTCTTGCCAAGAGCGAGATAGGTTCTATAGTAGACCTTATGCTTAAGGACCTCAATAAAAGACTTGCTCACAAGAAGCTCAGCATAGAGGTAAGCGACAGAGCTAAGGAATATATAATAAACAGCGGTTATGATCCGATATACGGAGCACGTCCTCTCAAGAGGTTCATACAGAGCAATGTTGAGACCCTTGTAGGCAGAATGATAATCGCAGCTGATATGGAGCCGGATTCCGTTATCCATATCGACTATGACGGAAACAGGCTTACGGCTGAATAACAACAGGCGCTGTCTGCAAATGTCTGTAAAAGGGCATTTGCAGACAGCTTTTTGTATTACAAAGCTTTTGTGCACGGAGTAATGAACCATATACGCAGAATATCGCCAATATTCGATAATTGTCTGTTCTTCAACGATAGCGGTATCGATGTAGGGTAAAGTATGTTTTCACATATATGAACAAAATACTGTTATAGATATTGTCAGGATTGCATACATTTTTTGTAAATAGCATAAAAATATTATTCAAAATCGTTAAGTCAGATTGACAAAAGACGCCTGATATGGTAAAATTTAAATAAATTTATTACTTTACCAAAAGAAAGGATGATCCACGATGAAGAAATTTTTATCATTACTATTGGCAGGCGTTATGACATTGTCACTTGCAGCTTGCGGCGGCGGCAGCTCCGACGCTCAGAAGTACATCATCGCTACCGACACGGCATTCCCTCCATTTGAGTTTACAGATGCTTCAGGTGATTTTGTAGGTATCGACGTAGATATTGTTAATGCTATTGCAGAGGATCAGGGCTTTGAAGTAGAATTCCAGCCACTTGGTTTCGACGCAGCATTGCTTGCGGTTCAGTCAGGACAGGCTGACGGTGTTATAGCAGGTATGTCAATCACCGAAAAGAGAAAGGAAACCTTTGATTTCTCAGATTCTTACTATACAGCAGACGTTACTATGGCTGTTGCAAAGGGTTCAGACATAAAGAGCTATGAGGACTTAAACGGCAAGACTGTAGCTGTAAAGACAGGTACAAACGGCGCAGATTATGCTAAGTCTATAGCAGATCAGTATGGCTTCAGCGTAGTGGAATTCAAGGATTCTCCTACAATGTACCAGGACGTTATCGCAGGAAATACTGTAGCTTGCTTTGAGGACTATCCTGTTATGGCATATAATGTACAGCAGGGCGCTGAGATGGAAATACCTGAGGGTATGACAGCAGCAGGTTCCGACTATGGTTTTGCTGTAAAGAAGGGCGAAAATGCAGAGCTTCTTGCAGCTTTCCAGGCAGGTCTTGCAAATATCAAGGATAACGGCAAGTATCAGGAGATCGTAGACAGCTATACTAAGTAATCAAAACAATAATCGTTCACAATGACGTGGCTGCCCTTATTGCCTTTGGGCAGCCATTTTTAAAAGGAGTAAACATATGTATAATATAGCATTATTAAGTATTAGTGATATAAAAACAATAAGTATCATAAAGACATACTGGTCCATGCTCCTGCTTTCTCTCGGTCAGACAATGCTGCTTACGCTTTTATCTCTTGTATTTGCGTTTATAATAGGTCTTATATTCGGCATAATGAATGTTACAAAGATAAAGCCCCTTAATTTTATAGCTACTGTATATGTAGACGGCGTCAGAGGAGTTCCCCTTATAGTACTTGCGTATTTTACATACTTCGGCATACCTATGTTCATAAGAAGTATAGGCTTTGAAAACTTCAGATTTACAGCTCTTACCGCAGGTACGATAGCTCTTTCAATGAACGCCGGAGCATATATGGCGGAAATATTCAGGGCAGGTATACAGTCTGTAGACAAGGGACAGATGGAGGCTGCCAGAAGTCTTGGCTTGGGCTATGGCAAATCCATGCAGAAGGTAGTTTTGCCTCAGGCAATAAGAACAATGATACCTTCTATCATCAACCAGTTCATAATATCACTTAAAGATACATCTATTCTTTCGGTAATAGGCTTTCCCGAGCTTACAAAAGCAGGCAATATCATTGTTGCCATTAACTTTGACGTGTTCAGCGTATGGGGAATAATTGCCCTTATGTATATGATAGTTATAGTAACATTATCCCGTTTGGCTAAGAAAATAGAAAGGAGGGTTAATGTTGGAAACGAAAGGTGAAATTAAGATACTTGTTAAAAATCTTAAGAAAAGCTTTGGTAAGCTTGAGGTGCTCAAGGATATAAATACAGAGATCAGAACCGGCGAGGTCGTAGTTCTTCTGGGTCCGTCAGGTTCAGGAAAATCCACATTTCTAAGATGCCTTAACAGGCTTGAGGATATTACATCGGGAGATGTATATATAGACGGCGTAAACGTAGCCGACAAGAGAACAGATCTTAACGCAGTACGTCAGAATGTAGGTATGGTTTTCCAGCATTTCAACCTTTTTCCTCATATGAACGTTCTTGCCAATATTACTCTTGCTCCCGTAGAGCTTAAGAAAATGACTAAGGAGGAAGCAGAGAGAAAGGGCATGGAGCTTCTTAAAAGAGTTGGGCTTGAAGAAAAGGCAGGGGCTTATCCTCCCCAGCTTTCAGGCGGTCAGAAGCAGAGAGTTGCCATAGCAAGAGCATTGGCAATGAATCCCGATATTATGCTTTTTGACGAACCTACATCTGCTCTTGATCCCGAAATGGTAGGCGAGGTGCTTGCCGTTATGAAGGAGCTTGCCAATGACGGTATGACAATGGTCGTGGTAACACACGAAATAGGCTTTGCAAGGGAGGTCGCTTCAAGAGTCATATTTATGGACGGCGGATATATCGTTGAGGAAGGTACGCCTGACGAAGTCATATTAAATCCTAAGGAGACAAGAACGATAGACTTTCTGAATAAGGTATTATAGGGGGAAATTGTCTATGAAAAAAATAATAACAATAAGCAGACAATTCGGCGCTGCAGGAGGGACTATAGGCGAAATGCTTGCCAGAGAGCTGGGCTACGAGTATTACAACAAGGAGCTTATACTTTCTGCTGCTGCTGAAAGCAATATTGATATTTATTCTCTTGTTGAGTGGGACGAAAAGGTGCCGATGTCCTTTGGCTTCACACAGAGCCTTTTCGATTTCTATAATCGCCCTCTCAGCGAAAAAATAGTTGACGCTCAGAAAAAGGTCATCAGAAAGTTTGCCCAGAAGGGAAACTGCGTCATAGTAGGAAGAAATGCCAACACCATTCTTAAGGAATATGACAGCGTTCTGCACGTGTTCATACATGCGGACTTTGAATGGCGGCTTGAAAGAATGAAAAAGAAAATGGAAGGCGTTTCCGAAAATAAAGTCGCAGACGGATTGAAAACAGTTGACAAGGCAAGGGAAAAATACTGCGCCTATCACACAAATACCGTATTTGGAGCTGCCGAAAACTATGATCTATGTCTGTGCTCATCAAAATTCGGTATTGAAAAATGCGTCGAGCTTATAAAAAATGCTCTTTAAGCATATCATGTACTTTTATTTCATATGCATTATAAAAACGGTCTTAATAAAAACTTAACAAAAAATACATTGACTTAAAGTAAACTTTAGGCTTTACACTTTAATTATGTATAATATTAACAACAGATCATTTGTTTTATGAAAAGGAGGAAGTATATATGGCATGTTTTCTGGTACCTGCTGCTGAAGCTATAGTTACTACAGCTGCGGAAAAGATAATAGCAAAAAAGGAAAATGAAAATACAGAGGTAAGGACGAAATTTTCAGACAAATTGAAATGGCTCAATAATATGCTTTGGGGCGGCTCCGCTCTTTTGGCATTTGAGCATTTATGGCATGGCGAATTAGTGGCATGGTTCCCATTTCTGACCAATGCTGTTGCTTCGGAAGCCAGAGCGGAAATGCTGCACGAAATGGCAACGGCAGGAAGTGCAATGGCAGTACTTGTAACAGGAGTATGGGCTTGTGCTGTAGCCATATCCTTCTCTCTTGAAAAGAGGACAGCTAAGACCGAAGAGGAGGCATAGCATGACATTGCTTCTTACGGTGTTTGCTGCTATCATTTCAACGGCAGTATGGTACTTTACCGACCTTGATGACAGAAATAAGCTTGGTACCCTTTCTCTTATGTACTGGGGCGCTTCACTTATGTGGTTTGTAGATGCCATATTTGAATATGCAGAGCTTGGAGCAGAATATTTTTCTCCATCGGCAGCAGAAATGATAAACGATGCATATCTTGGTATGTCTGTAATTGCTTTGGGACTTATAATATGGCTTGTTGTTTTATTTATAAAAGATCCTCGAGGCGTTGTAAGAAAAAGACTTATGAAAAAATAGCGTATTAAGGCGGTGTAAACCGCCTTTTATTCAATGGAGAATATTATGACACTTGAACGTTTTTTTAAAGAAAACAATAAAATAGCCTTAGGCTTTTCAGGCGGTGTAGACTCATCTTATCTGCTCTGGGCTGCAAAAAAATACAATGCGGATATAATGGCATACTATGTCAGGACTCGGTTCCAGCCGAAGTTTGAATACAGAGATGCAATAAGACTTGCAAATGACCTGAATGCAAAAATAACGGTCATAGATCACGATATACTTGCCCATAGCGCTATAACAGCCAATCCGTGCAATAGGTGTTATTACTGCAAGACTGAAATATTCTCTGCCATATGTGAAAAAGCTTTACAGGACGGCTATAGGGTGATAATAGACGGGACAAACGCTTCGGACGATGCAGAGGACAGACCGGGCATGAAGGCTCTTAAGGAGCTGAAAGTAATATCCCCTCTGAGAGAATGCGGCATTACAAAGTCTGATATACGCAGGCTTTCAAAGGAAGCGGGACTTTTTACATGGGACAAGCCGGCTTATGCTTGTCTTGCTACAAGAATAAATACAGGTAGCAAAATAACAGCTGAAAAGCTTGAAAAGATAGAAAAGTCAGAGGGCTTTCTTTTCGATATGGGTTTTGTAGATTTCAGAGTACGAATGTATTACGATATTGCAAAGCTTCAGTTTACCGAAAAGGATATTAAAAGAGCCTTTGAAATGAGAGATATAATTCTGGCAGGCTTATCCCCGTATTTTGAGGATATAGTGCTTGATATGAAGGACAGGAGAACAAATGGATAGAGATAATATAAGAAAAATACTGAAAAATGTGGCTGAGGGCAAAATCACTCCTTCCGAAGCGGAATTGCAGCTTAAACTGGAGCCCTTTGAGGAACTGGGATTTGCCAGTATAGATCATCACAGAGGCTTGCGGCAGGGTGTTTCGGAGGTAATATACGGCGCAGGAAAAACATCTGAGCAGATAGTGAAAATAGCTCAGGCATTAAAGGCAAAAGGACAAAAAACAATACTTATAACAAGACTTTCAAAGGAAAAGGCAGACTATATAAAAGGCTGTATAGAATTAAACTACTTTGAAATGGGAAATATAGGCATAATAGGAGAGATACCTGAGCCGAATACAGAGGGTACCATACTTATAGTAACAGGCGGCACAAGCGATATGCCTGTTGCGGAGGAGGCTGCCCTTACCTGTCAAGTGCTTGGAAACAATGTAAAGAAAATATATGATGCAGGCGTTGCAGGGATACACAGGCTTCTTGCTCACTCTGAGGATATTATGAGAGCGAAGGTGATAATAGCTATAGCGGGAATGGAAGGCGCACTTGCCAGCGTAGTGGGAGGTCTTGCAGACTGTCCTGTTATAGCTGTGCCTACAAGCATTGGCTATGGCGCCTCCTTCGGAGGCTTGTCCGCTCTTTTGTCTATGCTCAATTCATGTGCCAGCGGCGTAAGTGTTGTCAATATAGACAACGGCTTTGGCGCAGGCTATATGGCAAGCATGATAAATCACATAGGAGGAAAATAAGATGAAAACACTTTATATTGAGTGCAATATGGGAGCGGCAGGGGATATGCTCATGGCGGCTCTTCTGGAGCTGCACCCTGAGCCTGATAAATTTATTGAAAAATTAAACAGTATAGGTATCCCCAATGTAAATATAGAAAAAGAAAAGACAAAAAAATGCGGCATTACGGGAACACATGTAAGGGTAATGGTAGATGGTATAGAGGAAAACGAAGATCTTTTTGGACCTTTACACAATCACCATCACGATGAAGGTCATCATCACCATGATGAAGAACACCACCATCATGACGAAGGACATCATCACCATCACCACCATCATCACACCGGTCTTGGAGATATTGAGCATATAGTAAAGCATCTCGATATATCCGAAAAAGTGAAAAATGACGTTATTTCGGTATATAGGCTTATTGCCGAAGCTGAAAGCAAAGCCCACGATTGTGAAATAGAGAATATACATTTTCACGAGGTCGGCACAATGGACGCCGTTGCCGATGTCACAGGCGTGTGTATGCTTCTGGACGATATAAAGCCCGATAATATTATAGTTTCCCCTGTTAATGTAGGCTATGGTCAGGTAAGGTGCGCTCATGGCATACTTCCCGTTCCTGCTCCTGCGACAGAATATATCTTAAGCGGCGTACCTATATACAGCGGGAATATTGAAGGCGAGCTTTGCACTCCTACGGGAGCGGCGCTTTTAAAGTACTTTGCGGACGAATTCGGAAACATGCCCCTTATCAGCATACAGAAAACAGGCTATGGCATGGGTACAAAGGATTTTGAAACTGCAAACTGCGTAAGGGCTTTTTTGGGAGAAGCTGAGGATAAAACCGATAAGGTCATAGAGCTTATGTGCAACATAGACGATATGACAGGGGAAAGACTGGGCTTTGCCATGAACAGACTTCTGGAATCAGGCGCAGCCGATGTATTTACAACTCCCATAGGTATGAAAAAGAACAGACCAGGCGTTCTCCTTACCTGCATATGCTCTGAGGATAAAAGAGAGGAAATGGTAAGGCTTATATTCAAGCACACCACTACAATAGGCATAAGGGAAAACAGACTTGACAGATATATACTGGACAGGACCGAAAAAACCGTCCCTACGGAATACGGAAATATAAGAGTAAAGGAATCAAAGGGCTACGGCGTTACCCGTACCAAAGCGGAATATAACGACCTTGAAAAAATAGCCCTTGAAAATGATATTGACATTTCGGACATAAAGCTGTGACAAAAATCGCTGTTACGCAACAGCGATTTTTTTATATATTTCTTGCACATATTCGTCTATTATGTTATAATTACTTTATTTAAGAGTGCGCAAATGAGAGGAAGGTATTACATGATATTGGACGATTTTAAACTTAACGGAAAAGTAGCTGTAGTAACAGGAGCAAATACAGGACTGGGGCAGGGAATGTGCGTTGCTCTTTCACAGGCAGGCGCTAAGGTAGCGGGAGTTGCCAGAAGGAGCTGTGACGAAACAAGGGCTTTTATAGAAGAAAATGGCGGAGAATTTCTTGAGGTCATAGCGGATCTTGGGACTACCGCTCATATAGACAGGATAATAAAAGAAGTGAAGGATAAATTCGGCAGAGTTGATATACTTGTGAACAATGCCGGTATAATAATGCGTGAGGACGCCGTTGACGTTACTGAGGAAAACTGGGAAAAGGTAATAAATATAAATCTTAATGTGGTATTTTTCCTTTCACAGGCCTTTGCAAAGGAATTTGAAAAGCAGCAAAGCGGCGGCAAGATAATAAACATAGCGTCAATGCTAAGCTATCAGGGCGGTATAAGAGTGCCTTCATATACTGCAAGCAAGTCTGCCGTTATGGGGCTTACAAGAGCCCTTGCAAATGAGTGGGCGGCAAAGGGCATTAATGTAAATGCTGTGGCTCCGGGCTATATGGCTACAAACAATACGGATCAGCTCAGAAAGGACGCAGACCGTTCGGAAGCTATTCTGGACAGGATACCCGCAGGCAGATGGGGTACTCCCGAAGATATGAAGGGCGCTGTAGTATTCCTTGCCTCAAAGGCTTCAGACTATGTAAACGGCTTTACCATAGCTGTAGACGGCGGATGGCTGGCAAGGTAGGAGGTCGGTATGTCAGGTCTTTTTATTACAATTGAGGGTACAGACGGTGCGGGCAAGACTACTCAGATAAAGCTTCTTGAAAAATATTTGAAGGACAAAGGCTATAATGTAGTCTGCACAAGAGAACCCGGCGGTACTCCCATAAGCGAAAAAATAAGAGAAATAATAATCGATAAGAATAATAGTGAAATGACAGATATAACAGAAGCGCTTTTATATGCTGCTTCAAGAGCACAGCATACCTCACAGGTAATATTGCCTGCTCTCAATGACGGAGGTATCGTTATAAGCGACAGGTATCTGGACAGCAGTATTGTATATCAGGGCTTTGCCAGAGGTATGGGAGATAAGCTCATAAAAGGTATAAACAAATATGCCGTAGGAGAGCTGGAGCCCGATATTACATTTTTTCTGCGGCTTAAGCCTGATGACAGCATAGACCGTAAGGAAAAGCAGACTGAACTGGACAGGATAGAATCTGAAAAGGCAGGCTTTCATCAGAGGGTATATGACGGTTATGTAAGGCTTTCAAAGAGATACAGAGACAGAATAAAGGTCATAGACGCTCTTGACAGCATAGAGAATATACATGAACGCATAGTTATGGATATTGAAGAGCTTCTGGATAAAAGCAGTATTTAGAGGTATAAATATGGATCTTGACCGTATTGTGGGACATAAGGATATAATAGAGCATATGCAAAGCTCAATAAAGAACAATAGGGTAAATCACGCCTATATTCTTGACGGACCAAAGGGCATAGGCAAAATGACTTTGGCAAGAGCTTTTGCCAAAACGCTCAACTGTGAAAAAGGCGGCACAATACCCTGCGGAAGCTGTATAAGCTGCAAGACCTTTGACGAAAACAACAATCCCGACATTATTTATCTGACTCACAAAACGGCAGGTATAACCGTAGACGACGTAAGGGAACAGATTGTAAAAAATATTGTATTGAAGCCCTACAGGAATCGGTATAAAATATTTATTATAGCAGATGCTCACAAAATGAATACAGCTGCTCAGAACGCTTTTTTAAAATCCCTTGAGGAGCCGCCTTCATATGGCATATTTATATTGCTTAGTGAAAATTCTTCAAATTTTCTTGCGACTGTGCTTTCCCGATGTGTTGTATTCAAGCTAAGACCGGTACCCTATGATGCTGCTGCAAGATATATATCACAGGTAAAGGGTATTGAATACGATGATGCTGTTCTTTACAGCAGATATTCTATGGGAAATATAGGAAAGGCTATAGAGCTTATAGACTCTTCCGAATTTCGTGAGCTCAGAGATAAAAGCGCAGAAATAGCTCTGCAAATAGAAGATGCGGATATGATACGGCTTTACGATATTATAGACGGCATAAAGGAGGACAGGGAAAGACTTGTACGTATGCTTGAAATAATATATATGCTGTACAGAGATGCTCTTGTCTATATAAAAACAGGCGATGAAAAAAGGCTTATACAACAGGATAAGATAAATTGCATAAGCGGTATCGCTCAGAAGGCAGGTTCGGCAGCTCTTATAAGAAGATGCGAAGCTATTGAAGATACGGCAGTCAAGCTGAGAAATAACGGCAATGCACAGCTTTTGCTGGAAACATTGTTTTTTAAGATAAAGGAGAGATAGTTATGATAGTAGTGGGAGTTAGATTTAAACCGGCAGGTAAGATATATTACTTTGATCCCGACAATATGGATATTGCAAATGGTGAAAATGTTATTGTGGAAACCGTAAGAGGTGTAGAATTCGGTACGGTAGTCATATCCAACAGGGAAATAGATGAAAATGAGATCGTAGCGCCTCTTAAGAAGGTTATGAGAGTGGCTGACGAAGAAGATAAGGCAAGGAACGACGCCAATAAAGAGAAGGAAAAGGAAGCTTTTTCCATATGTGTTGATAAGATAAAGAAGCATGGACTTGAAATGAAGCTTATCGATACGGAAATAACATTTGACAACAGCAAGCTTATTTTCTATTTTACAGCTGACGGAAGGATCGATTTCAGAGATCTTGTAAAGGATCTGGCTGCAATATTCAGAACAAGGATAGAATTAAGACAGATAGGTGTAAGAGATGAAGCCAAAATGCTTAACGGCATAGGTATATGCGGCAGGACTCTTTGCTGTGCTACATTTTTAGGGGACTTTCACCCGGTAAGCATAAAGATGGCAAAGGATCAGGGACTTTCACTTAATCCTTCTAAAATATCGGGCATATGCGGCAGACTTATGTGCTGCCTTAAATATGAGCAGGACGCTTATGAGGAATTGCTTAAAAATCTTCCCCATGAAGGAGATATTATAGACACTCCCGAAGGTGAAGGCGAGGTGCTTGATGTAAACGTATTAAGACAGATCATCAAAACGGCTGTGAGAAAACCGCCTAAGAATGACGTAAGCATATGCTTTTTCTCTCCCGATGAAATAACCATTATAAAGAGAAAGCATTACAGGGAGGAACATATTTCAGCTGAAGAATTAAAGGAATTATTGGATGAATAAGCTTTTGAAAAATGAAAGAATAGACGATCTTTACAGAAACGGCTACAAGATAATACAGAGCAGCGACACATTCAGCTTTGGTATAGACGCTGTGCTTTTAAGCGGTTTTGCTAAGGTAAAGAAGGGCGAAAGGGTATTGGATATGTGTACGGGCACAGGCGTCATACCCATTCTTCTTGAAGCAAAGACGAAGGGACAGCATTTTGACGCTATAGAAATACAGGAATGCAGCGCAGATATGGCAAGACGCTCTGTTGCCCTTAACGGACTTGAAAATAAAATAACCATTATTCAGGGAGATATAAGGCTGTGCGATACATATTTTGAACAGGGGAGCTTTAATGTTGTAACATGTAATCCTCCTTATACTCCTGCGGGTACAGGTTATGTAAATGATATGGGCCCTGTGGCAATAGCAAGGCATGAGATAATGTGCAATATAGAGGACGTATTTTCTGCTGCCAATAAGATGCTTAAATACGGCGGAAGATTTTATATGGTACATCGTTTTGAAAGGCTTTGCGATATATTCTGCAAAGGAAGAAAGTATATACTGGAGCCTAAGTTTATAAGATTTGTGCAGACAGGGCAGACAAAGCCCCCAAGTCTTGTGCTCATTGAGTTTATAAAGGGCGGTGGTCCGGGACTCAAAACAGGGCTTCCTCTTGTGGTATATAACAGCGACGGAAGCTACAGCGATGAAGTGAACGATATTTATAATAAATAGGAGAATATTATGCTATATGTATGCGGTACACCAATAGGAAATATGGAGGATATGACCTACAGAGCAGTAAGGATACTGTCTGAGGTGGACCTTATTGCAGCTGAGGATACCAGAAATACATTGAAGCTTATGAATCACTTCAATATAAAGACTAAGCTGACCAGCTATCACGAGCATAATAAGGAAACAAAAGGTCCTCAGCTTATAGAGCTGCTTAAAAAGGGCATGGATATAGCAATAGTAACAGATGCGGGAATGCCCGGAATATCCGATCCCGGTGAGGATATTATAAGGCTGTGTTATGAAAATGATATAGATGTGACCATAGTTCCGGGACCTACAGCCGCAGTTACGGCTGCGGTACTCAGCGGACTGAAATGCAGAAGCTATATATTCGAGGGCTTTTTGCCTAAGAGCAAAAGACAGAGAGCAGAGGTCCTTGAGCGTCTTAAAAATGAAACAAGAACAACGGTATTTTATGAAGCCCCTCACCATCTTGTGAGCACTCTTGAAGAAATATATGACGCTGTAGGTGAGAGAAACTGTGCTGTGGAAAGAGAGCTTACAAAAAAGCACGAAGCCGTTGAGAGAGGAAAGCTGAGCAGTATACTGGAATATTTCGGTAAAAATGAGCCAAAAGGTGAATTTGTAATTGTAATAGAGGGTATAGCCTCAGATGAGCTTAGGAACAAAGAGCTTACGAAATATGATGATATAAGTATAAAAGAGCACTTTGAAAAATATATTTCACAAGGGCTTGATGAAAAGAACGCTATGAAGCAGGTAGCTAAGGACAGAAATATCGGCAAGAGAGATGTATATAAGGAAGTAAAGAGTTAATGGAAACAGTATTGGTCGTATTGGGATTTATATCATTAATATTGGGTATTATAGGAACGCTTCTTCCGGTCGTCCCTACAATACCCTTCCTTTTTGTGGCGTACATATGTTTTTCAAAGGGATCTCCACGCTTCAGAAGATGGTATTATCAATCCGCATTCCATAAAAAATATCTCCGGGCAGTACGTTTTTACAGAACTGTACCCTTAAGATACAAGATAATGTATGTTATAGGCGTGTCCGCCTTTGTAATGGCTGTAATTACGGTAATGATAGTCATTTATGCCAAAACAGGGTTCCGTTTCTTTTGAAAAATATGAATTGAAAGAAATGCTTTTTGGCATTTCTTTCAGTTAGTCATTGTTTTCTCTTCTTTCAATATCCCTTTTCCACTTTTTGTCAAGGCGTTTCCTGCTGCGTACCTGAGAAACGGCATTACTTATGACTTCGTAATTTAATTTTGCGCCTACCTTGTCGTTTGTGTATTTTACTGTGAAATCCTCATGTATTCCCATATCTGCGCCGACTTCTGCTGCATCTATATTTGCTCCCAGAAACAGAAATTCCCAACCATATTTTTTCTTTTTGTCCTCTATCATTTTTTTAATGTCGCCAAAGCTGTAATGTATACTGGAATTTTCCATACCATCGGTGTTTATTACGAAAAGAGTCCTTTCGGGTATATCCTCATGGCGAGCATATTTGTGAATGCTGTCTATGTGGCGAACTGCGCTGCCGACAGCGTCAAGCAAAGCCGTACCGCCTGCCGCAACATATTCCTTTTCCGTAAGCTTTTCCACCTCCTCTATGGGAATACGGTCGTGTACAATATTGCTTTGTTTGTTGAAAAGGATCGTTGTGACAAGAACCTCCCCAATTTCTCTTTTTTGCTTTTCGATCATTGAATTGAAGCCGCCTATGGTATCCTGTGTAAGCTCGTACATAGATCCGCTTTTATCCAATATAAATACCAGCTCAGTCAATTTTTTTTTCATATAGAAAACCTCCTTTTTTATTTGATGATAAAAGTATACACCATCATATAAAGAAGGAGGTCGCCCGGTATGCGACATTTATATTGTTATAAAAGAGGCAGATCAAATTCAAAAAGCACTTCGTTTATCTCAAATATATCGTAGTTGCCATGAGTTATAAAATATTCGATCACAATATCAAATTTACTGCTGTGGGTAAGGGTATAGCCTGCTTTGCCTATAAGCTCCTCCGTAGCGTCAATATCCAGATCAAGAGCTATTGCAAAGGCTATGGCCGTCATTTTGCTTGGCTTATAGTTCGGGTCATTTTTTATTTTGGAAAAATGCTTTCTGTCTATATTTGCTTTTTTATATACCTGAGAGTCTGTCATTCCGCTTTCGTCTATAAGTGAAATAAGGTATTCGGAAAAGGAAGCGTCCATATTATCGAAAATGTTTTCAAATTGAACGGGACAGGCAGATAAGCAGCTTTTTTCTTTCCTGACCATGCTTGCAGCCATATGCTTTGAAGTAGGGACAGCTTTTATATACTGCAATACATCGGAGATCGTCTTACTGTTTGTACAAAAGTCCGCCTTGTCATATATTACAAGATATATCATCATATCCTTTTCATGAAGGTAATCGAGTATCGCCTTTGTTGCAATATTAAGTGCAAGAGATTTGGGATAACCATATATACCTGAGGATATAAGAGGAAAGGCAATAGACTCTGCCTTTACCCTTTCAGCCAGTTTAAGACTTGACATATAACAGGAATAGAGCAGCTTATTTTCGCTTTCATTGCCTGAATATATGGGTCCCGGAGTATGTATTATATACTTTGACGGAAGGTCAAAGCCCTTTGTGATCACGGCTTGCCCGGTATTGCATGAGCCTATTTTGCGGCATTCGGCGTTCAGACGGTCATATCCTGCTGCCTTGAATATGGCTCCGCATACTCCGCCGCCGGGAGTAAGGGCTGTATTGGCAGCATTTACTATAACGTCTGTATTCATTTTGGTAATATCGTTTTTTATGATCTTAAAGGGCATTTTATTCACCTCTTTATACAATACAAGACACTATCGGTATAAATACATTGTCGCTTTTTATATCCTGTCAAGAGCCTGCTGTAAGTCGGCTATAATATCATCGATATTTTCAATACCTACAGACATTCTTATAAGCTCAGGCTTAACTCCGCATTCCACAAGCTGTTGGTCGGTAAGCTGTCTGTGAGTAGAGGAAGCCGGGTGGAGCACGCTTGTTCTTGCATCGGCTACATGGCAAACTATCTTAGCCAGCTTCAGCTCGTCCATAAGCTTGGCTGAGGCATCTCTTCCGCCCTTTGGACCAAAGGCTATAACGCCGCTGCATCCCTTTGGCAGATATTTCTGAGCCAGCTCATAGTCGGGACCGGACTTGAGTCCGGGATAGCTTACCCATTCTATTTTATCATTATCCTCAAGATATTTGGCAACCTTAAGAGCATTTTCGGAATGTCTTTCCATTCTGAGATGAAGGGTCTCAAGACCTAGATTAAGAAGGAAGCAGTTCATAGGCGCAGGAGTACAGCCTAAATCTCTCATAAGCTGAACTCTTGCCTTTACTATATATGCAGATTTGCCAAAGGCTTCCGTATACACGATACCATGATAGGAATCATCGGGAGTTGTAAGCTCTTCAAATTTTCCGCTTTCCTTCCAGTCAAAGCGTCCGCTGTCGACTATAACGCCGCCTAATGAAACAGCGTGTCCGTCCATATATTTAGATGTTGAGTGTATTACAATATCAGCACCGAAATCTATGGGATTGCAAAGATATGGCGTAGGGAAGGTATTGTCTATAATAAGAGGTATTTTATTGTTGTGTGCAGCCTTTGCAAATTTCTCTATATCCAGTACTCTGAGAGCAGGATTGGCAAGGGTTTCGCCAAATATTATTTTGGTGTTTTCTTTTATTTCGTTTTGAAGGTCCTCAGGAGATATAGAAGGGTCTACAAATGTTACATCTATGCCGAATTTTTTAAGCGTAACGGAAAGCAGATTGAATGTGCCGCCATATATTGCCGTAGAGCTTATGATATGGTCGCCGGCATGGCATATATTCATTATAGCTATAAGAGATGCTGCCTGTCCCGCTGATGTAAGCATAGCGCCTACGCCGCCTTCAAGCTCGGCTATTTTCTTTTCAACGGCGTCTGCTGTAGGATTGGCAAGGCGGGTATAGAAAAATCCGTCCTCCTTAAGGTCAAAAAGATCTCCCATTTCCTGAGCAGATGAATATTTATATGTGATGCTCTGTACTATAGGCACAACTCTCGGTTCTCCGTTTTTTGGCTCATAGCCCGACTGCACGCATTTTGTTTCAATTTTCATAATGGTTTCCTCCTTGTTTTTTATTAGTAAAATAATAACATAATACAGTCGCTTTTTCAATAATTTTTAATGCTTAATGCTTTTTGCGCTGTTTTTTATGCCGTTTACGTCAAAGGGCTTTGTTTTTAAATCATGATTATTGTTTAAAAAAAATTTCTGTGTTATACTATATGCAAATTTATTCATATGGAGGAATGTAAATGAGAAAGAATAGACTATTAATAGCTGTAACGGTTGCGGCTATGTTGTTTACAACAGTAAGCGTATATGCTGACAGTCCTATACTTACAAGAGGAGAAACGGCGGATATGCTTGCTTCCGCAGCAGATGACTACACTCCCGGTGTAAGCAAGGAGGATATACTCAAGGGCTATGATGACGGTCAGCTCCACGAGGATCGGGGCGTTACACGTGCCGAAGCACTTGTAATGCTTAAGAGAGCCTTCGGTGAATTTCCTGCTCCCAAAGGACACAATTTGAGGACCGGCTATCCTGCCGAAAACTTTGCGGATATTCCCGACTGGGCAGATGAGGAGATAGCCGATGTACTTGCTTCGGGCATAATAGCAGGCATTTCCGAGAATACTCTTTCACCAAACGACCCTATTACAAAAGAACAGCTTGAAACACTTATAAAGCGTACATATGCCTATATGGGCAAAAACTTAAAGGATGACTACTGGGCAACCGTCAATAAAAAAGATCTTGATACCCTTGAAATAAAAGAAGGCGAAACATATGTGGGCGGCGCATTCAATGAAGTCGAGGGTACCGTTGAGGAACAGATGATAGCTATAAGAGATGAGCTTCTTGCAGGAAATTATGCAAAAGGCTCAAAGGAACAGAAAATTGCCGACTTCTACAGAAGCGTAATGAATAAGGAATACAGGGCAAAAACCGGATTGGCGCCTATAATGCCTTATATTGAGCTTATAGACAATGCCCGTAGTGTTGATGATATTATAAAGGTAAACAACACTCTTATGGAAGAAACCGCATTGGCGACATTTATGTCCTTCGGCGTATCTGTAGACAATAAAGACAATTCAAAGAATATAATGCGCTTTAGTGTACTCTCGGGTTATCTTGGCTTAAACGATCTGTATGAGGATGAAAATATAATCAATGAATACAAAAAGCTTATAAATACATATTTCAAGTCTATAGGTGAAACCGATGAGGAGGCTGACAGGGACACCGACCTTGTAATAGACTATGAATCAAGGATAATGAAGCATTTCCCCGGTATTCAGGAATTTAATGATGTTGACAAGACATACAATCTGTATAAATTAGATGATATAAAGGAAATGTTTACGGGAGTCGATATAGATTCCGTATTTGCAGCCTCAGGCTATGATGAAAGCTGGAAGGACACCGATATACTTCTTGTATGGCCGGATTTTACAAAAGCCGTAGCGGCGGAATTTACCGATGACAATATAGATACACTTAGGGCTTATGCCAAATTTGTGATATTATACAATCTGGGAAGCAATCTTTCAGACGACCTTCTGGAAGCCGAATATACCTTTGCGGAAGAAACAGGTATGGGCGCAAGAGCAACAGAGGAACAGAATGCTCTTTCCGCTATAGAAGGTACATTTTATGATTACTTGGGTGAAATATATGCCAATAAATATTTCTCAGCCGAAAAGAAGCAGAATGTTGAAAATATGGTAAAGGATATAATAGACGT